>JARKPC010000060.1 GCA_029975435.1 Propionivibrio sp.
TGGTCGACGGCTTTGAAAATATCGTCAAGTCCAGTCCGGATGACGGCTTTTCCTTCTTCTGCAGAGTCGGACGCTCGCCCTCCCCGCAATCCCGTTCCGTGCGCAAGGGTCTGGATGATCTGTGACAGATTCCTACAACGCACGGCCGCGCCGGTAGCGCAGGGCTGTTACCGTAGCAAGTCGATTTGACCACACACTGCAACAGACATAAATGGGGTCATTTGTTTTTTGGGATTGACAGAATATTCGTTGCGCTCTGAATTGAGTTCGACGTAACGATGGCATATATGGACTCCCCCAAAAAGCAAGGAAACTGATCGATAGGTTTGGCTGTTGGATAGCGCATGCAGTCGTATATCCGGCATCGTAAGTAGGCTCTGTGTGGCCTGTGCCGACATGGAATCTGCCCACGGAGCGCCAATCGCTACAAGCGGCACGCGTGAAGCTGCCGGCAGAGTTAACGGCGTCAGTCCGTGTGGGTGCGACCCGATTAGCCATGATGGGCGATCAGTCTCAACGCAAACGCAGGGAGGGGTGGAGCAGGAACACAGTTTCTCCTTTCAGGCGGCAATGGCAAACGCGGTGCGGTTCAGCTTCTTTTCCTGCCGGGGTTGCGGATTACCGTACGGCGTATGGTCCCGGAGAACGGCATAACAGACCCTGGCCAACTTGTTGGCCAGGGCACACGTAGCTTTGTTGTGGTGCGCCCGCGCTTGAATCTCGGTGGCCCAGGTGCGTAAGCCATCGAGCTGTTTTCCAGCCCGTCGTGCCAATTCAGCGGCGCGTAAGATCGCCCGGGCGCCGTGCGTGAGCAGCATGCGCAAGTAGCGGTCGCCTTTCTTGGAAATCCGGCCGAGTTTGCGACTGTTGCCCGAAGAGAATTCTTTCGGCGTCAGGCCGAACCAGCTGGCGAAGTGTCGGGCATCCTTGAAGTGGCTGACGCTGCCACCCGTTGCAGCGACCATTGCCGTGGCGGTCAGCAAGCCAATGCCGGGAATGGTGAGGAGTTCCGTACAGGCCGGGCTTTGTCGGGCGAGCGTGGTCAACTCTTTTTCCAGTTGGGCGATGCGCAGTTCGAGCAGCCGGATTTCTTCGATCAGCAGTTTCATCGATTCGCGGATGAGCAACGGAATCGACGAGTTGGGATCGGCCAGCGCCCGGCTCATCGCTTCGATGCCGGTGCGGGCGCCCGTCGGCACAACCAAGCCGAACTCGCGGCAGAAACCGCGCAAGGTGTTGATGCGCGAGGTCCGCGTCGCCATCCAGCGCGACCGGATACGGTGCAGGCCCTGCAAGGCTTGTTGCTCCAATGATTTGATCTGGACCGGCACGATGTCGGCGCAGCGGGCAGCTTCGAGAAGCGCGCAGGCGTCGGCGGCATCGGTTTTGTTGCGTTTTACGTACGCCCGAATATACGCGGCCGGCAAGAGCTTGACCGGAATGCCCCGCTGGCTGAACCAACGTCCCCAGTGATGGGCCGAGCCGCAGGCTTCCATGACGACCATCCCTACATCGCGATTGTGGAACCAGCGTTCAAACTGGCTACGGGTCAGGCGCTGCTGCTCGACAACGTTCCACTTGTCATCAGCAATGGCAATTTGGAATACACTCTTGGCTAAATCAACGGCAACGGTAGTAGCATGCATTTCGGACTCCTTTCGTCGAAGACCGATCCCCATCCCCATGAGCACCGGCTTCGCCTATTTGGCGATGAAAAGACGGGGGAGTCCATCCCATCACTCAA
>JARKPC010000061.1 GCA_029975435.1 Propionivibrio sp.
CGATGCGCCAGTGGGCGTCGAAGAAGGGGCTTCGGCGCTCTCGCTACATCACCCACGTCGGTGAGTGGGATGTCGGCCGCCGCCTCGAATCACGCGATGTCTCCGAGCGTCGCTTCAACTTCTTCCGGAGATAAAGGGATATGTCCCGCTACAAGAACGCTTTGTCCCAAGCCGCCTCAATTGCACGATCGCAACGCTTCGTAATCGGCGTCCTCGGGATCGTCACGCTGACCGCCCTGGCCGGCTGGCGCTCCAAGGAAACGGAATTGACCGCGCACATTCCGCCCGACCTTTCCAACGGCACGTCGCTCAAGATCGGCGGCACGCCCCAGGTGCCTGCACCCAATGTCTACTCCTTCGGGTATTACATCTGGCAGCAGATCAACAACTGGCCCAATGATGGCGGTACCGATTACGCGAAGCAGATTTTCGCACTGCAGTCCTACATCACGCCCGCCTGCCGCGCCCAGCTTGATGCCGACCTGAAGATCAAGGCGGGCAATGGCGAACTGGCGCAGCGCACGCGCGCCGTCATGGAGATCCCCGGCTATGGCTTTGCCGCAAACCGGGTGACCGATCACGGCAGCGGCGCCTGGACCGTCTTGCTTGACGCGGCACTGCTTGAGACCTCGCGCGGTGTCGCCGTCAAGCGCACGTACATTCGTTACCCCTTGCGCATCGTGCGCTATGAGGTCAACCGCGAACAGAACCCGTTCGGTCTGGCGATCGACTGCTTTGGCAACCGCCGACCGGAGCGCCTGGAAGAGCGGGATATCGTTGTCGAACAGGTCATGGCACCCAATGCCGCCATCCCCGCCGTACTGCCCAAAGCGGTGACCAACGCGATACCGCTGGTTGGCGAACCGCCTGCAAGCCCGTCGAACGCGGCGACGAGCGCACCAGAAGCCGCTGCCGCACCCGCCCCGACAGTTTTGCCCACACCGGCAGCGCCGGCTGCAGCAGCGCTGCCGAATGCCCAGGAACCCCGTTGAGATGGAGTCGCTGATGATTTCCCTACGTCCTATCGCCCTGATCCTGATGATTGCTGTGGGATCGCATGCCATTGCCGGCGAACCCGGACCTGACCTGCCGCCTGATCGCCCTGCAGCGGTCGCCGAACCTACGGCCAAGGTCGTTTCGACTTCTCGGAAAAAGGGCCGCGGCGAACGAAGCGCAACGCCCGTGCTGGAAACCTTCCCCCCAACGGATGACCTGCAGGCGGGACAGCCGGCGGTCGCTCCCGGCATCGAGCGGGTGGTCTATGACCGGTCGCCGCTGCGCGTCGCCTTGAGTGCCGGGCAGGAGCGTCGCGTCTACCTGCCGTGGGAGGCCGCGTTGCATCTGCCGCCGGATGCCGCTGGTTTGAACGCCCAGGTCATTGGTTCAACCCTCTACCTGACTGGCCAAAGCGGTCAACCCTCCGTGCGGGTGATTGCCGAAGGACTGGATGGCCAGGGCATGATCCCGCTCGATGTCCAGGTCCGCGATCAAGCGGGCGTGCCCGGTGAAATGGAGATCAGCATCGCGACGCGCAACGAACGCCGGGCGCCCGCGCGTCGCGCAACCATGGCAGATGACGACGAGGATGAACCTGAAGAACCGGACCTGGTGCAACTGACGCGTCATTGCTCCCAACAACTCTATGCCCCGCAGCGCTTGGTCAAACCCCTGCCCGGGGTGCGCGCGGTCGATATCCGCAGCAAACCGGTTGCCGGCCTCTATCGGACCAGCGCCGTGCTGACCACGCCGATCGGCGCCTGGCGCAGTGCTGGGCTCTACGTGACGGCGGTGCGCTTCACGAATCGTGGGCAATCCGAGCTTGAGCTCGACATGGACCTGTTGCGCGGCCGCTGGGTTGCAGCAACGCCCCAGCATCACATTCTGGCGCCGGCCGGCAGCGAAGCCGACACGACGGCCGTCTGTCTCATTTCCGACCAACCTTTTGATGCTGTGAGGCCGTAATCATGCCGGCAATCAAATCCAACAAGCTCATCCCGTTTCTCGCCGTTATCGCGCTACTCGTGGTTGGCTTCGTCGCCCTGAAGGCGAGTCAAGATCCAGCGCCCGCGTTGACGGAGTCGCCGCTTGAAGCGGTGCCGGCACAGCAGCCACCGGCCGATGAAGCAGATTCCGGCCAACCCGGGCTCGTCAGCGGCAGTCTGCTAGGCGGGGTGAAAAATCCCAAGTCGCAGCAATCGGCCGACGCGGACACGCCGGCCGAGTCGCTCAAAACGCTGACGGCCGAGGTCGCTGCAGCCCGGATGGAGATGCAACGCCTGACCGACGAAAATCGCCAGTTGCGCTCCCAAGGCCTGCAAACCGAGCAGGTACGCCGGCAGATGAAGGACGAGTTGCGTGACGAACTGCGCAATGAGCTTCGCACCGAGGTGCCGGCGCCGGCGGCACCCGCCCAAGCGCCCGCCACACCGTCGAGGCACGGTCTGCTCGATCCCAGCAGTCTGGCGTCGCAACTCCCGCAAGGCTTCGGCTTTGACGCCCTGCAGGGCGGTTCCAGTGGTGGCACTGCCATGGGGGACGCAGCCATGGGGACGGCTGGCGGGACACCTGGCGGCTACCGTACCGTCCTGCCGCTCGGAGTACGTGCTGGCAAGGGCGCAGACGGCAGGGACGCCCTGGTGCGAACGACCGCCGGCATCGAAGAACGGAACCGCGCGGGAACGCCAACCACCCCGGCACCGACATCGAGCACGCTGGCGCCCTTCGATGGCACCGGTGCGGGCACCGGCAAGAAGAAGGAAGCCAAGCGCTATTTCACCATCCCGGAAAACTCGACGCTGCTCGGTGCCACCGCAATGTCGGCGATCATCGGCCGCATTCCGGTCGACGGCAAGGTCAATGACCCGATGCAGTTCAAGTTGATCATCGGCCCGGAAAACCTCGCCGCCAGCGGCCAGTACCTGCCCCGCGACCTGTCCGGCATCATCATGTCCGGGATCGCGATCGGCGACCTGAACCTGCAGTGCTCCGAAGGTCTGATCCAGTCCATGACCTTCGTCTTCAAAGACGGCACGATCCAGACGGTCAGCCAGCGCAACGGTGGTGCTGTCACAACCATGGGCATGGGTGAAGGCGGAAGTTCCTCCAAAGGCCTGGCTCAAACCTCGAAGCTCGGCTACATCAGCGATCGCTACGGCAACCCCTGCATTGCCGGCAAGTTCATCACCAATGCCCCGGCCTACCTGACCGATACCATCGGCCTCAAGATGCTGTCACTCGCAGGCGAAGCGGCCGCCATGGCACAGACGACGGTGTCCTCAAG
>JARKPC010000071.1 GCA_029975435.1 Propionivibrio sp.
CAACGACGCCACCGTGGTCACGCCCGGACAGGACTATGTGATCAAAGACGACGCGGGCATCGAACGCGTGCGGGTGAGCGCCACCGACACCGTCGCCACGCCGAACACCATCACCGTCGAAACCCTCGTTCGGGATTACGCATCCGGAGCCAAGATCGGCGAGGACCCGCAGCCGGTCGTCAACAGCTACTACAACGCGCCGGGCACCTTTTACGCCGTGAACAAATTCGACGGATGGACCTCGGCGTCCGGGCAGCAGGGCCGCTGCGGTGCGGCAAATGGCGGGCTCCAGGGCGAAACCGATCCGGAGATGCGCTACGGCACCACCATCCTCTTTCCCTGGCTCGCCTCGATGTCCGGCTCCGCCGCCTACCAGGAACTGCGCGGCGAACTCATCGAGGTCTTCGCCGTGGGCGGCGGCAATGTCGCCTCGGAAGACACTATTCAAATCGGAACGGACAGCTACCGCGTGTTCAACCTGACCACCGGCGGCTGGTGCGCGGTGAAGGAGTAACGCCATGGCAACGCAAAGCGGAAATCTCAAACCCATCACTACGATCACCGGCCAGCGTCGTCCGGAAACGCTTGTGCCCATGAACCGTGGCCAGGCGCTCAAGCTCAGCGGGAGGATTCGCCGTGGCCGTGCATAAGGGACAACTGGCATCCATTACCACCCGCCGAGGCATCCGGCGGCCGGAACTGCTCACCATCGGCGCGGCGCAACCAGGAACGCTCTTCGAGCTGTTTTCCGAAGCACCGGCCAGGCGCACGGTGATGTTCCGGGCCGACAGCGCGGTGCGGGTCGCCCATCGGCTCGAACGTCGATCAGACCTCGCGCTTCGCGTAAACAACCGCCTGAACCGGAACACCGACCTGTGGCTCGTCATCCATGGACGTCTGGGCGTCGATGCCGACACGGCGGTGCGGGTGACGCGCCCCTGGCTGCAGAGCATCGACACCAGCGTCCGGACATCCGGCGCACACACCAGCCGATCCGACACCGTTCAGCGCATCGCGATCCCGGCCGGGCTGCTGGCCGACACGCGCCAGATCCTGTTCGCGGTGCTCATCGATCAAGACCACGAAATTCAGACCTAAAGGAGAACAGCAATGGCACTGGGACTCAT
>JARKPC010000072.1 GCA_029975435.1 Propionivibrio sp.
CACGCCGGTTCCGTACTATGTGCCCAGCGACATCGTCAATGCCTTTGCCACCGGCTCCAGGCGCCTTGCCTCCATTGCCCTCACCGATGGCCTGCTCCGCAGCCTGAGTATGCGCGAACTGCAAGCCGTGCTGGCGCATGAGGTCGCGCACATTGCTCAAGACGATCTGCGTGTCATGGGTCTGGCTGATTCGATCAGCCGGCTCACGAGCCTGCTGGCATTGCTGGGTCAGATTACGCTCCTGATCAGTATTCCGGTGCTGTTGGCCGGTGCCGTAGAAATTAACTGGCTTGGCTTACTGCTGTTGGTCGCTTCGCCGCAACTGGCACTGCTCGCGCAGTTGGGCCTGTCACGCGTGCGAGAGTTCGATGCCGACCGGATGGCCGTAGAGCTGACGGGGGATCCGCACGGGCTCGCCTCGGCGCTGGCGAAGATCGAGCGGGTGAGCCGCTCGTGGCGCGCCTGGATGTTGCCCGGTTGGGGCAATCCCGAACCGTCCTGGTTGCGCACGCATCCGACGACAGAGGATCGTATCGCGCGCCTGATGGCGTTGGCACCTCAGCCATCGCAGACCCTGCCGTTCGAAACGGAATATCTCGTGCTAAGGTCGTTCGACCCGATGCGCCCACCACGCCGGGGCCTGAGCGGCCTTTGGCGTTAAATCACTCGAAAGGAACCCCCGTCATGGCTTACCCCGATCCTTACCCACAACGCCCAGCTCCGGATCAATTCGTCCGGCGGTGGCTCTTCATCACCGCATGTGTTGCCGCGCTCATGCTGTTCTGGCAGTTCCTGCCCGCCATCGAGGCCTGGTTCAGCCCGCGCCAAGCCGCTGAGCGCACCGTCACGCCGCGTGGCGATCTGGCCGCTGACGAACAGGCCACCATCGAACTGTTCGAGAAATCCCGGGGATCGGTGGTCTACATCACGACGTCCCAATTGGTGCGCGATGCCTGGACGCGCAACGTCTTTTCCGTGCCGCGCGGGACGGGTTCGGGTTTCATCTGGGATGACGCCGGTCACGTCGTTACCAACTTTCATGTGATCCAGGGGGCGTCGGATGCCACGGTCAAGCTGGCCGACGGCCGCGATTACCAAGCCGCACTGGTGGGCGTGAGTCCGGCCCACGATATCGCGGTGCTCAAAATCGGCGTTGGCTTCCAGCGCCCGCCCGCCGTTCCGGTCGGCACCAGCGCAGACCTCAAGGTGGGACAAAAGGTGTTCGCCATCGGCAACCCCTTCGGCCTGGATTGGACACTCACCA
>JARKPC010000082.1 GCA_029975435.1 Propionivibrio sp.
GGCGAACGCTGAAAACGGCGTTACCGCTTCGAAGCATAGTTGCGACGCCCACAACCCCAAGCATGGCTGGCGAAACAACCACTGCGAAAGCCGCTCCGTTCAGGCCGAACCAATAGGCGCCGGTCGCAACAAGAATTGCCCCAGAGACTGTCCCTATCACATTAATCACCGCGTATTTTCTGCTGTTTCCTTGGCCGCTGGCTTCAGCAAGCAAGAGACTGCCGAATCCCACCAGGAACTGAGCAAATGCGAGCGCAAGGATCACGGAATAGAATTGACCCTGAAGCAAGTTGTCCGAGATGAAAGATGCGCCCAGAGCCAATATCAGAGCAAGGCCTGAGGAGAAGGCAAGCGTGATCGCGAACGCGTTTCCAATCCAGCGCTGCCCCTCAGGAGTATCACTCCGGCTCACAGAAAGCACCTTGATGACACCGTTGGTGATTCCACCGCCGGCGAGCATGCTGACTATGGCTACCAGACCCATTAATTGGCTTAACAACCCGAAACCCTGCGGCCCCAAATACAGCGCAAGCAACTTGATCACAACAAGCGCAGAAAGCACTTTTACCCCAGTTGCAACAAGGAAGTGCAATGCGGATCGCAATTGGCTCATGCCATGTATCTCTCGTTGGAGATGAGAATGATCAGACCCGAGAACACTCGGTATTACTCCACCATTACCGACTTCCAGAAACGGAGTGGCCAGTACCTTCTGCTGACTGAGGCTCTTGGCATGAAGCAACGCGCCCCGCCGCACGGACACGTTCGATTGCGCTGCCTCCTTTTGCTGCTAGAACATCGGAGTCATGCCCTGGGCACCCGCGGATTTCCATTTTTCCGGGGAGAGCAGGAATACAATTATTGCCAGCAACGGCATAGACATCGCCACGCATGGATTCTCAGAGAGAATGCAATAGAACAGTCATGCATCAGATGAAATCCGCCCTAGCCACATAAAAAAAGGGTAAAACTATACGCCTGTTGATCTCCAACAGAAATAGTACGCAAGCAAGAGGGCGTCGATTTCCTGTTTCGCCGATGGAACGCGCCCCAATCGCCCCCGCGGTTATCTCCCGTACACATCCTCAAACCGCACGATATCGTCCTCTCCCAGATACGACCCCGACTGCACTTCGATCATCTCCAGCGGCATCTTGCCGGGGTTTTCCAGGCGGTGTTTCGTGCCAAGCGGGATAAAGGTCGATTCGTTCTCACTAACTAGGAACGAATCCTCCCCGCGCGTCACTCTGGCGGTTCCGCGCACGACGACCCAGTGTTCGGCCCGGTGGTAGTGCATTTGCAGCGAAAGACTGGCGCCTGGCTTGACGACGATATGCTTCACCAGGAAGCGGCCACCACTGTCCACGGAGTCGTAGAACCCCCAGGGGCGGAAAACCTTGCGGTGCAACTCGCCCTCGGTGCGGCCGGCGCGCTTGAGGTGGTCGACAATCTTCTTCACTTCCTGCGTCTTGTTCTTGTGCGAAACCAGGATTGCGTCGGACGTCTCGATCACCACCACGTCCTCGACGCCGACACAGGCCACCAGCCGGTTGGCGGACATGGCCAACGTGTTGCGGCAGTCGTGCAGCACAACGTCGCCTTGCGCGACATTGCCATCGTCGTCCTTGGGCAGGACTTTCCACAAGGCATCCCAAGCGCCGACATCCGACCAGCCGGCCGACAGGGGAATGACTACCGCCATCGGCAAATCCAGTTCGCCCGCCGTGATCCGCTCCATCACTGCATAGTCGATCGAATCGGATGGACACTGCGCGAAAGCCTCCTTACTTACGCGCAGGAACATTCCGTCGACCGAGCCCTGGTCCCAAGCCGTCTGACACGCTGTCAGGATATCCGGCCGGCAGGTGCCGATTGCCGATAGCCACACCGAGGAACGCATCATGAAAAGGCCGCTGTTCCACAAATAGGAACCCTCATCGAGATACGACTGCGCCGTGGCCAAGTCGGGCTTTTCGACGAAGCGCGAGATCTTGCTGGCGGCACCTTCGCCATACGCCGGACCGGCCTGGATATAGCCGTAACCGGTTTCCGGCGAATCCGGCGTAATGCCGAATGTCACAACAGCTCCTTCTTGCGCCAACAACGCCCCCTGTGCAACGGCATCCTGGAAGGCTCGGGTATCCGTTATCACGTGGTCAGCCGGCATTACCAGCAGTATGGGGTCGGCGCCATCGCGCACGGCGGCCATTGCGGCCAAAGTTAAAGCCGGCGCAGTATTCCGGCCAAACGGTTCAAGCACAATCGGACCTTCTTTGCCCATCAGCCGCAATTGCTCGGCGATAACGAAGCGGTATTCCTCGTTGCACACCACCATGGGGGTGCAAAGGTTAATGTCGGCAATGCCGTCGACCCGCCGTATGGTGGCCTGCAACAGGGTGTCTTCACCTCCGATCAACGACAGCAACTGCTTGGGGTGTTTCTCGCGCGACAGCGGCCACAGCCTTGTTCCCGAACCACCGGATAGAACTACTGGTTGTATCAGCATAGACCCCTCCGTAGTAACCATCGTCATATTACAGGCTTGACTCCAGTTCGTTCTGCAAGGAGCCTAAAGCGCAGCAACCCCTCGCGCACCAGTTCCCTCGCTCGTTCCTGGGTGCCGGACTCGGCATAGCATCGCAGTTCCGGCGCATTGCCCGATGGCCGGAAATGGACAATTTCATCGCCAGAAAAAAATACCCGCAGCCCATCGGTCTGGTCCAGACCCGTCGATGGACCACACACGCCGTTGAGCAGATCATTGATGGCCGCCGGTGAGGCAGCAAGACCCGACAGCAGCCGGTGGCTGGTTTCGGTCGGAAAGTTCTGCAAACGGTCACTGGCGGTGAAGCGTGGTGGCAGGCCGAGGGCAAGCCCGGAAAGCGCGATCCCATTCTCCCTGGCCATGGAAAGCAGACACAGTATCGGCAGAACCGCATCACGCGTCAGCAATGGCTCGAGCGTTCTGCCATCCTTTTCAAACGATGACCCCACCAGGAAGCCACCGTTCGGTTCAAAGCCGACAATTTTCCGGCCGCCAGCTTTCACCTGGGCTTCCATGGCTTCGATTACGTACGGTGAACCGATGCGTGTCCTGATAACTTGGCCGAACGTGCCGCACAGCTCAACCGCCGTGTTGCAGCTAACCGTGGTCGCCACCGCCTGCGCGCCAAGGCACTGTGCGCTCAGGATGCCAGCCACGTCACCGCGCAGCCACTGGCCGAACTCGTCGCCAACCAGCGGCCGGTCAGCGTCGCCATCGGTGGAAATGATGGCGTCGAATCCGTACAGCCCGGCCCAGTCGCGCGCGCGCTGGGCATCGGCTTCGCTGACGGCTTCGGTGTCGATCGGGACGAACTCAT
The DNA here is from genome assembly GCA_029975435.1 of Propionivibrio sp. GTDB lineage: Bacteria > Pseudomonadota > Gammaproteobacteria > Burkholderiales > Rhodocyclaceae > Propionivibrio. Next base: position 3,363 of record JARKPC010000082.1, read on the forward strand.
TTGTCCGTCCCAGAGAAATAACGCTTGCTCCGAGTCTCTCCAGGATGTCGCGCAACAGGTCGCGCGCCACGCTGGAATGCTCGTAGAAACCGAGTTTCATTCCGGCCAGACATCTTTCAGGGAAGAATCGTAGGTAGCGGTCGATATAGCACTGGCGCGCGCCGGGATTTACGCCGGGCAAGTCCGTAACCAGATCATCGTCCGGCAGATGGACCACGGCAGCGCTAATGTGGTTTTCGTCCGACTTGCTGATCTCACCGGAGATTCCGTAGAACTTGATGCCGTTGCGGTCGAACGGAATATGGCTGCCGGTGACCATGATGGCGGGGATGCCCTTGACCTGCGCATAGTACGCAAGCGCCGGAGTGGGAACCGCACCGCAATAGTCCACCTCCAGCCCTGCGCACCGGATCGCCGCCGCGCATGCCGCGGCAATGCCGGGGCTACTCGGTCTCAGATCGATCGCCAGCGCGACACTGCCGGAGGTGGCCGCAATTGCCTGCAGGAAAGCGGTAGTAAAGGCGAAGCATACTTCATCGGTCATCTCCACAGCCAAGCCGCGTGCGCCGCTGGTGCCGAAACGCACGCCGCTGGTTTCCATGAGTTGGCGAATGGAAACTTGGTGTCCCCCGTGTTTCACGAAGAAATCTCCGACAATTCTTCTGTTATTGACCAATGCAGCGGAGCATAGGGCCCTGCGCATCCTTTGCCGAAAGCACCGGATCATCATTCAGCGGCCACGCGATTGCCACGTCCGGGTCGTTCCAGAGAATGCCGCGTTCCAGATCGGGAGCATAATAGTCGGTGGTCTTGTAGAGAAACTCGGCAATCTCGCTCAACACCAGAAAGCCATGGGCGAAGCCGGGCGGAATCCACATTTGCCGCTTGTTATCTGCCGACAGTATTTCCCCGACCCACTGCCCGAAAGTCGGCGAATCTTTGCGGATATCAACGGCCACGTCAAAGACTTCCCCGACAACCGCCCGCACGAGCTTTCCCTGCGCTTTAGGCGGGAGTTGATAGTGCAAACCCCGCAGGACATTCCGTACGCTTCGAGAATGGTTGTCCTGTACGAACTGGATATCGAGTCCGGTCGCTTCGTGAAACGCCAGCTGGTTATAGCTCTCATAGAAAAAGCCGCGCCCATCGCCGAACACCCTCGGCTCAAGGAGAATTACATCGGGAATCGCGAGCGGTGTAGCTTTCATACAAAAACCTTATCCTTGAGCAACCCCTGAAGGTATTTTCCATATCCCGACTTGGCGAGAAGCGTCGCCATTTTCTCCAGTTGCTGGTCGTTTATCCATCCGTTGCGCCAGGCAATTTCTTCCGGACACGCCACCTTGAGTCCTTGCCGGTTCTCGATGGTATGTATGAACTGGCTGGCTTCGAGCATTGATTCGTGAGTTCCGGTGTCGAGCCAGGCGTATCCGCGCCCCATGGTTTGGACGCTGAGCGTGCCTTGCTCAAGATACAGTCGGTTAAGGTCCGTGATTTCCAGTTCCCCTCGCGCCGAAGGTTTGATGGTCTTGGCCAGTTCCACGACCTGATTGTCGTAGAAATACAGTCCAGTAACAGCGTAACGCGATTTCGGGGCTTTCGGCTTTTCTTCCAGGCTGACGGCGCGCCAGTGATCGTCGAATTCAACCACACCGTAGCGCTCCGGGTCGTTGACCGCATAGGCGAAGACGGTAGCACCCTTTTCTTGCCCAGTCGCCCCCTGCAGCAACGCGGCAAAATCGTGACCGTAGAAGATATTGTCGCCAAGGACCAGTGCCGAGGGATCGTGGCCGACAAAATCCTCGCCGATCAGGAAGGCTTGCGCGAGTCCATCCGGGGATGGTTGGACAGCATAGCTGAGGTTGACGCCCCACTGGCTGCCGTCGCCGAGCAGTTGCTCGAAGCGCGGCGTGTCCTGCGGCGTCGAGATGACCAGGATGTCGCGGATGCCCGCAAGCAACAGGGTGCTCAGCGGGTAGTAGATCATCGGCTTATCGAAGATCGGCAACAGCTGCTTCGACACGACCTGCGTCGCCGGGTACAGGCGGGTACCGGAGCCACCTGCCAGAATAATGCCTTTACGCTTCATATCGTCTGCCCTTTTCATACGTCGATAATTTCGGCAAGCATGCGTTCGACCCCGACTTTCCAGGGAGGAAGGTGCAAATTGAATGCCGACCGCAGCTTTCGCGTATCAAGTCGCGAATTGAGCGGCCGCCGAGCGGGGGTTGGATAAGCGCTGGTCGGAATCGCTTCGATGCACTCGGGTTTGACACGGAATGCCTGGCCAGCGGCGCGCGCCCGTTCTATGACGAACCTGGCATACTCATGCCAGGAGGTCTCGCCCCCGGCGACCAGGTGGTACAACCCTCCGAGATCCGGCTGGGCTTGGGCGGCACGCAGGGCATGGGCCGTCACATCAGCCAGAAGGTCGGCGCCGGTCGGAGCACCGATCTGGTCATTGATCACCCTGAGTTGGTCGCGTTCGGCGGCGAGACGCAGCATGGTTTTGGCAAAGTTAGCACCGTGGGCGGCATAGACCCAACTGGTGCGAAAAACGATGTATTTTGCGCATCGAGCCACAGCGTGTTCACCTTCGAGCTTGGTCTGGCCATAGACGCTCAGCGGGCCGGTAGGAGCCGATTCGCTGCGTGGTTGGTCGCCGCTTCCGTCGAAGACATAGTCCGTCGAGTAATGTACCAGCCAAGCCCCCAGTCTGTTCGCCTCATCGGCGAGAACACCTAGCGCCAGCGCGTTGATCGCACGCGCGAGATCCGGTTCGGATTCAGCCTTGTCGACGGCGGTATAGGCCGCCGCATTGACGATAACGTCGGGCGCGACGCGCCGGACGGTTTTCGCCAACCCGGGCAGATCGGTAAAATCGCCACACAGCCCGTCCGAACCTTCACGATCTAGCGCGATGACACGGCCCAACGGCTCGAGGCTGCGCTGCAACTCCCAGCCGACCTGACCACTCTTGCCGAAAAGCAGGATTTTCATGCATCACGTCCGGAATAGTTCTTGTCGAGCCATTCGCGGTAGGCCCCGGACTGAACGTTGCTAATCCACTCCGCGTGATCGAGATACCACTGGACCGTCTTGCGAATCCCCGATTCAAAAGTCTCGACCGGTCGCCAACCGAGTTCTCGCTCGATTTTTCCGGCATCGATCGCATAACGCCGATCATGCCCCGGACGGTCAGTCACGTAGGCAATCTGTTGTCGATAGGACTGGCCATCCTGCCGCGGACGCAGTTCATCAAGCAGGTCGATGATGGAATGGACGATGTCGAGATTGGGTTTCTCATTCCAACCGCCGATGTTGTAAGTCTCGCCCAACCGGCCCGCATCCAGGACACGCCGGATCGCCGAGCAGTGATCGCCGACATAGAGCCAGTCGCGGATCTGCTGACCATCACCATAGATAGGCAGCGGCTTACCGGCAAGAGCGTTGACAATCATCAACGGGATGAGCTTCTCGGGAAACTGGAAGGGGCCATAGTTGTTGGAGCAATTGGTCGTCAGGACAGGCAGGCCATAGGTATGATGATACGCACGAACCAAGTGGTCGGAGGCCGCTTTGGACGCTGAATATGGGCTATTGGGTTCGTAGCGGTTCGCCTCGGAAAACGCCGGATCACTCGCCTTCAATGACCCATACACTTCATCGGTAGACACATGCAAAAAGCGAAAGCCGGCTTTCTCCGCATCATTCATCGATGCCAAATAGGCACGCACGCTTTCCAGCAGGTTGAAAGTACCAACGATATTGGTCTGAATGAATTCACCCGGGCCATGGATGGAACGATCAACGTGGCTTTCTGCCGCGAAGTTGATCACGGCATGAGGCCGATGCCTCTGCAACAACCCGTCGATCAGGGCTTTGTCGCCGATGTCACCCTGAACGAAAGCGTAGCGCGGATCGCCTCGCAGGCTCGACAGATTCTCCAGATTCCCGGCGTAAGTCAGCTTGTCGAGGTTAAGCACCGGCTCGTCGCATTGCGCCAGCCAGTCGATGATGAAGTTGCTGCCGATGAAACCGGCTCCGCCGGTAACGAGGATGGTCATGCTGCCCCTTTCTTATCGGTCGAAACGACGCTCGAATCACTCCTATATGGAGCCAATCGGGTTGGAAAGATAGAAGTGTGACATACAAGTAGCAGAGAACGGTAACGCAGAATGAGTAACCCCCCGTGTCATGCGGGAAGCACAATCGGGATAGGGGCGATCAGAGTGCCTGACCGATCCCCTCCCACACCACCCGGCATGCGGGTCCGCACCGGGCGGTTCGAGTCGTTGAGGTCATGAGAGTCGCGGAACACCGAGTCGGTCGAAGTAGGCAATCGGCATCG
>JARKPC010000086.1 GCA_029975435.1 Propionivibrio sp.
CGTGGTCGTTTCATCTGGCCGCAGGCCACCGAAGGTTCGGTGCATCTTTCAACAGCGCAACTTTCCATGCTTCTCGAAGGCATCGACTGGCGTCGTCCGGAACGCACATGGACACCCCGTAAATCCGCATAAATAGGGGCTTTGGGGGCTGTTCACAGCAGCCATAATCGCGTAAACTTTGGGCATGTTCTCCGCCGACTCTTTGCCCGACAACCCCGCCTTGCTCAAGGCACTGGTCAGTGCGCAACAGGCCGAGATCGAACACCTCAAGTTCATTATTGCCAAATTCCGCCGCATGCAGTTCGGTCGTCGTTCCGAACAGATGGACGAAACGATCACCCAGCTTGAACTCGCCCTCGAAGAACTCGAATGCGTGCGTGCCGAACAATCGAGTGACGAGCCAGCCGAGCAGGGCGAGACCACGGAACCCCTTGCGGGACCAGCACCGGACGCGCCAGCCAAACCCAAACGCAAGCCGCTGCCTGAGCATCTGCCACGGGAGACCGTTGAGCATCGTCCTGCGGAATGCACCTGCCCGGACTGCGGCGGTGCCTTGAAGCCACTCGGTGAGGATGAGCGTTCGGCGCTTGATCTCCTCGTTGAGTCGCTCCAGCATGTTGGTGCTCTTCAGGTGTTTGTGGTGCGCTCCTGGCAAACGGTACTCGCGTCAAAATCGGTGCCATCCGGATCCGCTACATTTATTGCATGTGACGTCATAATTTCCAGAGCCACCGCATTTTTGGCACATCGCTGAAAAAGATCCGGTACCACCGCATCTCTTGCAGCTGACAGTTACTTGGTCACGGTATGTGCCGCTGCCACCACAGCGCCTGCAGACAGATCCTTTTACATTTCCGGAACCATCGCAGGTGAAGCAGGGCTTGGCTGGCAGCGTTACGGTTCCGCTAACTAAGACCGCAACAAACTGATCGCAGACTTACAGGCATTCAGCCGATCCGGTTGTACCCGACCCGAAACTGCCTGATGGCATTTTCAAGGACTACGGCAAATTTCTGATCACAAACATGCCATTCACCTGAACCAGCCATCCAACAGCAATTCAAGCCAAAGCCGACGAGCGCATCAATCCAAGGCGGAGTCAGCCTCAACAATGTGTCGTTATTGAACCGTTTGTGGCAACGGAGGGGTAATACGAATGCGTAGTGCTATTCCGCGCAACTCCTCACGTTCTGTTTGCGCTACCACTCGGATGGTTGTCTCTTCTTCAATTTGAAAAGGGGCCAACATAAAGGCCATTTGAGCCACCATTCGCGTTGAACCGTTGTCAAAACCTGACACGTCACTGGGCCCGGGTATTTTGCCTGTGGTTAACAATTCAAGGTCATCGTCACCTTTGACAATCCGAACCTCAAGCTCCGTAAAAGGGTCGGCTATGTCCGTAACCACTTTAACTGCAATACATAGCTTTGCAAGCAATACCGGTGCGCTTGGGACGGATAGTTCGCCCGAATAGACCCCCATGTACGACATCTTGTGCCCAACCTCTTCACGAATATCGTCACAGTAGATTACTTCGATGTGCCGAGATCCCTTGCTCACGATATTTTCTCTTGAGAGTTCTTTATTGCTTCGGCTAATTCGTCGCGGGTTACGCCAAATATTTCTACAAGACGCTCAAATGTTGAGAGAAGAACGTCACCTCTTTTGCCTGATTCAATCAATGAATAGCCTGATTGAGAATTACCAAGCAATTCAGCCACCCTGGCTTGTGATAAGCCCGACTTTAGCCGCATTGAAGCGATAGTTGCTTTTTGATCAACATTTTCGACCTGCGCCGCCAAGCGTACGCGAGCACGCGCCAGAGCGGCAGCACGGCGAGGAATAGATTCGCTTTCTCTTATTACGTCATCTAACTCACGATAGCCTGCAGGCACAGCAGCATGTATCACTTGATCAACGATAGCTAAGACATTTTCTGCCTTGCTACCGGGGTTCACCAACGCATACGGTGTCCCATATCTCTTAATAACGGGGAATGTTGAGGGCGTCGTAGGCAGCGATGATTTGTTGTGAGCGAGGTTGCTTGAGGTCATAGTCGAAATTTCGATGAAGAATTCCGAGGACATAGTAACGATATTCCCCAGGATGGAATGCATAGACAATCCGGTACTTGGCTGCGTTGCCTTCAATACACAAAAACTTGAGCCGCCAAAGATTGTATCTTTGCTTTTTCGTTGCCTCCCATTCGGTTACATCGAAGGGGCAGTCTCCATACTGTACATAGCCCTTCCGAGTCAGGCTGTCGAGAGTATCTTGATTGTTTTTTGCCTCTTCCAAGAAGACTTCGATATCTGCACACGCATCTTCATCTTCTTCAAAGAGGCGATCAAGGTCAGACTCTGCATCACCATGAAGCACCAGCGAGTAAGTACGTCCAGGTGAATATCTCATATCTTCGGAGGTATAGCAATAGACAAAGCAAAGGGACAAGCATAAATGACTTGCTTGCATACACCAAGCTTTGAATAAGCGGGCCGCACCTTTGCTCGTCCGTTTGCTAAGCACCAGGCACATATGGGCTATGTCGCACCTGAATGCCAGAACCGAGGGGGTCTAAGATTTTCTGTTTTCCGAATGACCGACTAGCAACCTACGGCAGCCCACTTCAAATATGAAATCGCGAGTCCATTTTGCCCAAGCATCTGCGCGAAGACTTGCAAGGCAGGCCGTCTGCTTCGGCAGGGACTAGCCTGAACGTCATTCGCAATGTTTGCGCACACCATAGTCGTTTGTGGAACATCAATGTGCTGGAACTTTCGCCGGTGCCTCAGGGATCGCCTGCTGGCATCAACAAGGCTAGACCATTTCTCTACTTTTGCTTGATGCAGCAGTTGTTATCAATAATCTGCCCAAAATCTAGCTGGGGGCTGCGTTTCAAGAATTTACTGGCCGACGAGTTTCCTGCTGTCGTCAATCAGCAAATTTCATTAGCTGAATTGGGCGTGTTTCCTCGTCGGGAGGAATGGACACTTTGGCCGTAGAAATGAAAACCGACGCGTGCATAGCAGAGGCGCCGGTCGTATTGGCAATAATTCTAGCTCTTTGTGGGAGTCGGTCAAGCGTCGATGTTGCGATGCCATGCCTGGCCAGATTACTATCGGTGAGGCCACCCTACTGACGGGAGCCAATCGCAATACGCTCAAGCAACATTTTCGGAGCTTGGTCGAGCGGGGCCACCTAGGGTTACGCGGCAGCGGTCGGGGGGCGTGGTACGAGTTGCGGTAATGGTAATATTGCCGATGGCTATCAAGAAAATGATTCGCCACTTTTTGAGATAGACAGTTTTTGTTGGTATACTTTTTGGTCCGCCAAAAAAAACCCGATAGCCAGCTATCGGGTTTTGCTTTTTTGTTCGGATCATCTCACCGCACAACTCTTTGGAATACTCCATGACGGCACAAATTCTCGACGGCAACGCGCTCGGACAAAAGCTGCGCGCGGGGTTCAAAAAAAGGGCGGAAGAACTTGCACTCCAAGGCATGCGCCCCGGGCTCGCAGTCATTCTGGTTGGCGAGGATCCTGCATCGCAGGTCTATGTACGCAACAAGGTCAATGCCTGCGCCCAGGCCGGTTTCCATTCCGAGAAACATGCTTACCCGGCTGACATCGAACCGAGTGCAGTGTTCGACAAGATCGCGGAACTCAATGCCGACCCGAAAATCCACGGCATCCTCGTTCAGCTTCCGTTGCCCAGGAATTTCGATACCGAAGCCTTACTCGACGCGATCGCCCCGGAAAAGGACGTCGACGGTTTTCGCGCCGAAAACGTCGGCGCCCTGGTACAAGGCCAGCCCTGCTTTATCCCCTGCACGCCCTACGGCGCAATGAAATTCTTCGAAGAAGCGGGGATCAGTCTCAAGGGCAAGGAGGCCGTCGTCGTCGGTCGGTCGAACATCGTCGGCAAACCGATGGCCATGCTGCTGATGCATGCCGGTGCCACGGTCACCGTCTGTCACTCGCAAACACGTGACTTGAAGGCCCATTGCCTGCGCGCCGACATTCTGGTCGCCGCCATCGGCAGACCCAAAATGATTACCGGCGACATGATCAAACCGGGAGCCGTGGTCATCGACGTCGGCATCAATCGCCTCCCGGATGGGAAACTTTGTGGCGATGTCGATTTCGAATCGGCCAAGGAAGTCGCCTCGTTCATCACGCCGGTCCCCGGCGGAGTCGGCCCGATGACGATCACCATGTTGCTGGCCAATACGCTCGAAAGCGCCGAGCGTTCGGCGAACACCTGACACACCAGACCAAAGGAGACAATCATGTCGCATCAACCGCTTGTTGGCATCGTAATGGGTTCGGACAGCGACTGGCCTATCATGCGCGTCTGCGCCGAAACGCTGAAGAAGTTCGGAATCGCCTACGAAGCCAAGGTCCTGTCTGCGCATAGGACGCCCGACGCCGCGCTGGACTACGCCTCAACCGCACAGCAACGCGGCATGAAGGTACTGATCGGCGCCGCCGGCGGCGCTGCCCATCTGGCAGGCGTCCTCGCCGCCAAGACCGAACTGCCGGTGCTGGCCGTACCAATGCCGTCCAAGCACCTGCAGGGACTGGACTCGTTGCTGGCCATGGTGCAGATGCCAGGAGGCATCCCCGTCGCCACCTTCGCCATCGGCGAGGCCGGCGCCACCAACGCAGCGCTGTTCTCGGTCGCCATGCTGGCGTTGAGCGATCCCGAACTGGCGGCGAAACTGCACGCATACCGTGCACAGCAAACCGAGAAGGTACTTTCCAAAACCTTGCCGGATCTGCCCTGACAGACACTCCGTTCCAAACCATGAGTGATCCGACTAACCGCGACCTGGCGCAAGCCGTCCGGCTGCTGCAGGCCGGAGAACTCGTGGCGTTTCCTACCGAGACCGTCTACGGCCTTGGAGCAGATGCCGCCAACCCGGAAGCCGTAGCCAAGATCTTTGCAGCCAAGGGCCGGCCCGCCGATCATCCGTTGATCGTCCATCTGGCCGGAGCCGGACATCTCGACCAATGGGCGCGCGATATTCCGCAGCAAGCATGGGACTTGGCCGAGGCGTTCTGGCCCGGGCCGCTGACATTGATCCTCAAACGCGCGCCCGGCGTGCCCAAGGCGGTTACCGGCGGACAAGATACCGTCGGTTTGCGCGTACCGGCGCATCCGCTGGCGCTTGCCCTGCTGCGCGCCTACGCCCAGGCCGGTGGCGGACGTAACGGACTGAGTGGCATCGCAGCCCCCTCTGCCAACCGCTTCGGGCGCATCAGTCCGACCGATGCCGCACATGTGCGCGCGGAACTCGGCGATACCGTTTCCCTGGTGCTGGACGGCGGGCCTTGCGACGTCGGCATCGAATCGACCATCATCGATCTTTCGCGCGACGGGATGCCGCCGCGTTTGCTGCGGCCCGGGCACATCACGCCGGAACAGATTGAAAAAGTCATCGGCGAGATGCCCGAACTACCTGAAACCATGAAATCTGCGGGAGTCCCTCGCGTTTCCGGTTCGCTCGACGCGCACTACGCGCCACGGACGCCAATGCGACTGGTAACCACGCAAAATCTGGGAGGCGTCGTGGAAGAGTTGCAACGAACCGGACGCCGATACAGCCTGCTTATGCACAGCGACCTGCCCTTGCCTTCCGCGCATTCGCATTGCCAGCTTCCCGACGTGCCGGACGGTTACGCGCGCGGCCTGTACGCTGCCTTGCGCGAACTGGATCAGGCAGGAGGCGATGTCATTCTCGTCGAAGCCATTCCAGAGACCCGCGAGTGGGATGCCGTCGCCGACCGCTTGCGCCGCGCGACATGCGGTTCAGGCATGGCGTGATTCAGGGCTGGAGCGATACAGCGGACACAACGCGCCCGCAGTGAGCCAAGCCTTCACAGTTTCGTGCGCTTTCCCATTTCACCAGCCATGGCGTGAAATTGTTCTTCCACCTCGTGCTGGACGAATGGCGCGCCAAACATTCGTGCGATAGCCGAATCCGGCTCGATTTCCGCATGATAGTGAACCATTGTCCCACTGGCCGTCTGCGCCAAATCGACCGCACTTTCAAAACGCCTCGCATTCCCCGATATCTGCCGCGCCAGAATGCGCTTCATCGGCTCCAACCGTATCTTTCGTTCGGACGAGAAGCTGTAGGAAAAGGGACCGTACTTCGCCGTCCCCTCCTGCTGCACCACCAAGCCAGTTTCCTTGCGCCTGACAATCCTGCTCGACTTCAGATTGCTGAGGATTCCAGCCATGTTGTCGAAGTCGGTCATGACGTCCCAAACCGTCCTGACAGGGTACGGCAAGTCGACATCGGCGTCGACAACAAAGGCACCGCCACTCTTCTCGACAGAAACCCTGATCTCGGCTTCGGCGCCGAAGACCGGGTTGCCGAGAAGCACGAACCAAAACAGGAGAGAACGAAGAAGGTTGCTCATGATCGGTCCCGATGGGATACCTCAATGACCCGCGCCCGTCGCGCAAGTTCCTCAACCAAGGCGTTCGCCGCCGAGCGGTTGGCCGCGTCGAGGTTGGCGTCCCATTCATCGAGCAGGTAGACCGGATAAGCCGTCGCCGAGACAATTTCGCGCAGCACCTGAAGTTGGCGCTCGCCCGACGAATAACCTTGTTTCTGCTCCGCCACCTCCTGCGCACTGAGAACTTCGGGATCGTCCGAATCGTCTTCCGCGGAAGTCCGTGAAACGCTGCCACTGTTGAAGGCAAAGGCCAGCCGGTCCTGCGTCGGCCAGTAGAAGGCACGGCCATGCAGTTTCGCCTTCAGGGCGGCCAGTAGCGTCGATTTCCCGCTCCCGTTGCCGCCGCGCACGGCGATCAGCCCCGTCGGTTCGGCGAGAACGCGCTGCACGGCATCGGCTAGCGACGTGCAGCGCCGTTCGTTGCCCCCCTCCTTGAGGACAACCCCGCCGAAACCGATCCGCCCGACGAAATCTGGATCAGGCACGGGGCAGAGGTGCTGGCAGACGCCCTTGATGCGTGTCCACACGGCAACCAGATCGGTGAATCCGACAGTCAGCTGATGCATGTCGAGCGTCATTTCTATCTGGCGCGGCAACGTTGCCGCGAGGGAAATCAGTAGCGCCATCTGACCCGCATCGCGCACGGCGATCCAGGCCGTCATGGACAGCACCAGCACCAAGGCAATCAGCCCGCTGGCTGCGCTCCATCCTTCGCGCAGCAGGATGGCGCGAACCTGAGCGGCGAGCGCATCGCGCAACCGCTGACGGAAATCGCGATGCCAGAAGGCAAAGTTGTAGCGGTTGCCGGTGAAGATGTTGTCCCAGGCGTTATAGGTACGCGCTGTCATGCGATTGGTCATGCGCTGGTTGTGCAGGTAGGCGTCGGCCAGCGGCTGGCGCAGGAACCATTGCAGCGTTGCCAGAATGACAAAGGCCGCTGCAAAGGCCGCCGGCAAACCGGCATCAATTTCCAGACCGAGCACCAGCGAGTTGAAAAGCAACTGGAAAAACAAACGCAAGTGAAACTGGAGCGTGAAGATCAATTCGAAGCAGACATGGAACGTTTCGCTGGTCAGAAAAGGTTCGGTCTGTTCGCGGGCAACCGAGTCGTTGAGCAAGGCCGTCTGAAATCGGTTCTGGCGTGCGAAGTGCAACATGTAGCGGGAATAGGCAGAGAACCCCGCGCGCTCGGCAAAAATCCAACTCACCGCCCCCGCCACGTAGGAGATCGTCTGCGAACACACGATCCAGGCAAAGTTTCCCGCCGCCACAGTGCCGTCCGTGATGTCGTGGGCGATGCGAATAACCAGCCAGGTCGTCGCCGCACTGCAAAGCTCCTGCAGCAGGATCATGCCCAACATGGACAACAATGACGAACCGACCAGAAAGCGAAGAAAATCGCGTGGCCGGAACGTATCCTGGGGCGCGTCGGCAAGAAAGCTCATAACTTGAGTCAGAATAAAACAAAAAAGCAGACTTTCGCCTGCTTTTTTGTTGGTCAACAAACAGGCCAAGCCTGTCCGAGATCACTTCGGGGCGGGTTTCTTGCCCTTGGTTTTTTTCTTGGTGGCCATGGCGTGTACTCCTTGAAGGTTGTCGAAAGCGCGACGCTCAGATCGCCACAAAAGTGTATGCCAATTGCGGCTTGGCGGCCCATCGGCAATTTGTAACATTTTGTAATAAGGCAGGCTCAACGCCCTCCCCAGGGCATTACGGGCACAGTCGAAATGCTGTTGGCCGGCGCGCCCTCGATCAGCTTGCGGCTGATCGCCAGATAGACCAGCGTCCGGTTCTTTTCGTCCCACATGCGAACGACCCGGGTTTCCTTGAACAGGATCGACGTGTCTTCGCTGAAAACGACGGTGTCTTTCGGCAGCTTATCAGGCAGGCTGATCGGCCCGGTCTGACGACACGCCAGGGAGAATTGCGACGGATCCTGCGCCAGACCCAAACTCCCGCTGATTCCTCCGGTCCGCGCCTGGCTGACGTGGCACGTGACGCCGGGTATTTTTGGATCGTTGAACGACTCAACGCAGACTTTGTGATTGGCACCGACCAGCTTCCACTCGGTAGTTACGCAGCCGATCGTTTCTGCTGCTGAAGTGGAGCACAACGTGAATGCGGTCACTGCAACCACAACCCCCTTCATGGATTCTGATCCTTCTCGCCCGAACTTCCCGCTGGGGCGGCCAGCATCTTTTTCGACGCAACTTTCCCTGCAAGGAAAATGAACAAGAAGATACATATCCCGTGCAAGAAGGCGGTGAAGACGAGTCCTCCTGCGGCGAACTGCTCCAGCCGGGCGATGTTTTCCTGAGCCGTTCCGACGAAAGACAAAGTCGTCACCCCTTGCAACACAATGTCGATAGCCAGGAACGCCGCCCAAGCCTGCAACATCTCCCGCCGGATGAATGCCCTCCCGTTTTTCCTGCAAAACAACTGGCAGACGTAAAGCGTAGAGGCAGCCAACGCGGCCGTCATGATTATTAGCGTGCTGCTGTTTCTGAAATAGACGACAAGCAGAAAAGCGAAGAGCAGCGACAGCAGATAGGTGATGGCAAAACGCTTAATGAGCGCGGGAATGGTCATGATTGATCCTGTCATGAAGCAACGGCATCCTTGCGCAGGAAGCGGTCGCGGTTACGGGTGAAATAGACGCCTGAAAAGACGAAGACGGCCCCTATTGCCTGCAGAAAACCAAAAGTTTCTCCAAGCAGAATATAGGCGGTGATGACGGCAAATACCGGTGTCAGATTGTTGAAAATCGAAGCGCGGGATGTGCCAATGACCCCGGAACCCCATATCCACAAGAAATTGCCCAGGCAAAGCCCGAAAACGGCTGAAAAGACAACACTTCCCCATGCCGATGCGGGCAACTCCGTCCACGCCACGCTGCGCACGTCGGGCACCGATACGGCGAGCAGCAGTACGGTGGTAATGACCATCAGGGATGCCGTGACCTGATAGGTCGAGTACCGTTCCAGCAGTTCCTTTGAAAACACCGTGTAGTACGCATAACCGATCTGGGATCCAAGGATGAGCAGCGCGCCAAGCAGGTGATTCCCTGCCAGACTCACTTCCTTGCCGGCACCCAGCACGATCAGAGCGATACCGGCAATCGAGCAGGCAATACCGATCACCACAGCGCGATTGATCGTGTCGAAACCATAGAAGCGATTGAGCAACAGCACGAAAACCGGCAACAGGCAGAACATGAATGCCGCGTTGCCCGAGGTGGTTCTTTGAATTCCTTCCGTAAAGCAAATCTGGAAGACGAAGAAACCGAAGAGGCTGGCACGCAGGAGAGCCCATAAATCGGCTCGGTCAGGCCGGCGATAGCGCCCCGACAGCCCAAGCGCCACCAGCGCGACGATGCTCCCGACGACCATCCGCGCGACGTTGTACGGCAAGGGCGGGATATGTTGCAGCCCCAATTTGATCACCGGCGGGTTCATCCCCCATACCAGGGCAACCAGGAGGAGCATGCATTCGGCCAGGCGAATCCGCGCCACGCTGATGGATGAGTTCAAAAGTAGTTTTCCCGTGAAATCTCGACAGCGCTTGCACGCTCACTTCTTGATTTGCTCTTTCGCACTGTCGGCAGACTTATCCGGCCGCTGGCAACGCGGATCGACATAGGGCCGGTCGAGCCTGACCCAGGCGTTACCGGGCGAAGTCTGCGCGCACACGGTGGCTCCGGTTACACTCTGCCACTTGTACCAAGGCGCCGGTTCGGCTTCGGCAAGCAACGGCAAGCCGAGGAACCAAGCCAGAATTAGCCACTCAAAACGTTTCATGCACTTACCCGTCTGATTATCGCCGGAACCAAATGGCCGGAGGGGTCTATTGTATTGTGTATTGTCAAAAACCGTGCGGAGGTTGGAGATGAAACGTAGAAACGAATTGGGGCCGGAAATCGAGCCTGGTGAGATCACGCCACGCGCGGTCTTCGAACAGCGGCGGACAATCATCCGCGCCGCGGCGGCAGGCACCTTCGGCGCAGCACTGGCGCCATTCTTCGCACGCGAGGCTCTGGCCCAGACCGGATCGTCTCCCACGGCATCGCCCAACCCCGGGAGCGTCAAACTTCCCGCCAGCGCCAACCCCGAGTACGCGCTCAAGGAAAAGCTGACGCGCTACAAAGACGTCACGACGTACAACAATTTCTATGAATTCGGCACCGACAAGGCAGACCCGGCGCAATACGCCCATACGCTGATAACGAAACCGTGGACCGTCGCCGTCGAAGGACACGTAAAGAACCCCAAGGTGTATGACATCGATGAACTGCTCAAGCTCGCGCCGCTGGAGGAGCGAATCTACCGCCTGCGTTGCGTCGAAGGCTGGTCGATGGTCATCCCCTGGATCGGCGTATCCTTGTCCGAACTGATCCGCCGCGTCGAGCCGACGGGCAACGCCAAGTATGTCGAATTCGTCACGCTGGCCGACAGGCGGCAGATGCCTGGGCTATCGTCACCGGTGCTAGACTGGCCTTACGTCGAAGGACTGCGCCTGGACGAAGCAATGCATCCGCTGACGCTGCTGGCCTTCGGCTTGTACGGTGAGGTGCTGCCCAAACAGAACGGCGCCCCGGTACGCCTCGTGGTGCCTTGGAAATACGGTTTCAAGAGCGCCAAGTCGATCGTGCGCATCCGCTTTACGGAAAACGAACCGAAAACCAGCTGGAGCATGTCGGCGCCGAACGAGTACGGCTTCTACTCCAACGTCAACCCGACGGTCGCCCACCCGCGCTGGAGCCAGGCCACCGAACAGCGCATCGGCGAAAGTGCCAGTAGCGTGCTGTTCCCGCCGAAGCGCAAGACGCTGATGTTCAATGGCTACGCCGAACAGGTAGCGTCCCTCTACACGGGAATGGATCTGAAGAAGTTCTTCTGAAGGACCGCCAGCCCCCATGTCCGTCCTCGGCCTCGCACGCTTTGCCGTTTTCGTCGCCAGCCTGTTGCCGCTGGCACGTTTGTTCTGGCTGGGTATGAACGACGGCCTGACGGCCAACCCGGTCGAGTTCGTCACCCGTTCGACCGGCACATGGGCTTTGGTCTTCCTGTGCCTGTCGCTATCCATGACGCCGTTGCGGCGCCTGACGGGGTTGGTGCAATGGATCAAGCTCCGGCGCATGCTGGGGCTCTACAGCTTTTTCTACGCCGTGCTGCACTTTTCCCTGTGGCTGTGGGTCGACCACGCCCTGGACTTGGCCGAGATGTGGCGGGACGTGCTCGAACGACCATTCATCGCCGCGGGGTTCACTGCCTTTCTTCTGCTGATTCCCCTGGCGGCCACGTCGACGAAAGGCATGATGCGGCTGCTTGGCCACCGCTGGGTGCAATTGCATCGACTGGTCTATCTCATCGCCGTTGCCGCGATTCTGCACTACTGGTGGCACAAGGCCGGCAAGAATGATTTCGGCACGGTCAGCATCTACGCCGGGGTCGTCACGTGGTTACTGGGGGTCCGGTTATGGTGGGCCTGGCAGGATAACCGGCGGAGGAGCAGACGCCCCGTCAAGCCTGCCGCACGATCAACCGTGGCGTAACTTCAGGAACAACACCGCGCCGGCCAAGACCAGCGTTACCGTGTTGGCCGCGATAATCGGCCACGACGCCAGCAAAAAACCGTACACAAGCCACATGCCTACCCCGGTGGTAAACAGGATATACATGCGCAGCGAAATGTCCTGGGTGTGGCGCGTCTTACATATCTGCCAGACCTGGGGAACAAACGACACCGTCGTCAGGATGGCGGCGAAATATCCAATCCACTCGGTGAGAATCATCATGCCTTCCGTTTCATCGGAAATTTAATTTGCTATGATCACCGCAGTTCGTTCGTTGCGGGCCACCCGAGCGCAAAAAAGGCCACTCCGAAGAATGGCCTGACTGTCTTCTTTGTGGTGCCCCCGCGCGGAATCGAACCACGACCTGATGATTACAAATCAACTGCACGACCTTCATGCTACGGGGGCGGGACCTCTCGGTTGAGGCGGGCATTATAACCGAAGCGCCTTGCTGCCGCATCCGGACGGGCATGATCGTTTCAGTACCAACAGACCATCTGATCCACGGGTAATCATGGCAACGCTTACCAACCCTTCCGAAATCGCGCGAGAAACGCTGAAGCAGCTGATGACCCGGCGCATGGCGCCCTCTCCCGACAACTACCGGGCGATCTACAACGAAATCGCCGGGATTTCGGACAAGCCCGCGGGGGCGTTTCCTGAACGCGAACTCAAGTCGCTCCTGCTCTCGCTGCCCAAGGACACGCCGGTCCAGCAACGCCTGACCCGCCAGCTCGAACAGGCTCTCAAGGGCGAAAACTGGGAGGAGTACCGCAAACCGCTGGTCGACTTCATCCGCGAACACAGCAGCGAATCCGAACTGGCCTGGAGCGACTTGATCTCGGACATTCTTCGGCAATGGGAAGCCAAGCAGAGCGGGCTCACGCCGGCGCGCAAGCGCGAATCGCTCGACCGGGTGCTGTCGGCCGGAGCCAAGAACAGCGAACTGCTGTTCAGCCGGCTGCAAAGCCTGACCCGCTCGTGGGCCATGAACGAAGCGGCGACGGACGACATCGAAATCGCCGAAACCGTTGTCGAGGCAGGTGACGCCAGCGCGCCGGCTGCAGCGGCTGTTTCCCCAACCTCTCCGCTCAGCCGGGCCAGCGAACTGCTTCCTGAGTTGCGCGACGTCTTCGCCTTCACGCTGGAAACCATCGTCGCCACGCAGCTCGACGACGAACCCGAGCTCGTCGCACAAGCCAAGGCCTTCGCGGGCGCCGTGCGTAGCGCGTCGACGCTGAAAGCCATCAACGAACTGCTCGGCGACATCAAGCGCTTCGCCTTCCGGCTGGAATTCGTTGCCGAAGACCGCGCCGAACTGCGTGCAGGGCTGCTCAAACTGCTGCAACTGATGATCGAGAACATCAGCGAACTGGTGGTCGACGACCGCTGGCTCAATGGTCAGATCGAAGTGGTGCGGGAAATAACCGCCCGTCCGATGAATCTGCGCACGATCAACGACGCCGAACAACGCCTGAAAGAAGTCATCTTCAAGCAGAGCCAGCTGAAACACAGCCTGATGGAAGCCAAGGAAGCCTTGAAGCAGATGCTCGCCGGGTTCGTGGACCACCTCGCCGAATTCGCCGATTCGACATCCGATTACCACGACAAGATCGAGAACTGCGTCGCCAAGATCAGCCAGGCCGATGACATTGCGCAGCTTGAGGACGTCCTGGCCGATGTCATCAAGGAAACGCGCATCATCCAGCTCAACGCCCAGCGTTCTCGGGACGACCTGCGAGTCACCAAGCAACGGGTGGATGAAGCCGAAAAACGCATCAATGAACTGCAGAGCGAACTGAACAAGGCCAGCTTGCTGGTGCGTCACGACCAGCTGACCGGCGCCCTCAACCGCCGCGGCCTCGACGAGATCTACGAGAACGAGGTCGCTCGCGCCAACCGCCGCAAGTCGCCGCTGTGCATCGCCCTGCTCGACATCGACAACTTCAAGAAGCTCAACGACTCGCTTGGCCACGATGCCGGAGACGCGGCTCTGATCCATCTCGTTTCGGTCATCCGCGAGACACTGCGCCCGCAGGACACATTGGCGCGCTTCGGCGGCGAGGAATTCATCATCCTGTTGCCCGACACCGCGCTGGAGGATGCCAGCAAGGCGCTGGTTCGCCTGCAGCGCGAGCTGACCAAACGCATCTTCCTGCATGAGAATGAGAAGGTGCTGATCACTTTCAGCGCCGGAGTCACGGAACTGCGTAGCGACGACAGTCAGGCCGGCGTCATCAAGCGGGCCGACGAAGCCATGTACTCGGCGAAGAAAACGGGGAAAAACAAGGTGGTGACCGCCTGATCGTCGCCATCGCGCACGGCGACATGCTCACGTGCTTTTGAAGCGCAATGCCTCCAGATCGTTGAGTGCCAAATCCACCGGGGAAGAAAGCAGACTCCGCCCGCGATCGTTGACCTCCTTGTCCCCTGCGCCGGGCCGACCACCTAGTGAAGCACCCGATTACGCTGCGAATGCCGGCATTCCTTGACCAGGCGCTGGTATTCGTTTTCCAGATTGGCGACGAAACGCGGCGTGTCGAAAAGGACACCGTGCGCCTTCTCGTGCGCCAGCTTGGCTTTCAGCCTCTCGCTATCACCGGGAACCAGCGCCGTGCGCACTGCCTTCGCCTCGTAGCTCGCCAAGTCGTAGGTGATCAGCTCGGGCAACCCCGCGGCCGTCAGCAAGGCACCCGCCATACGTGAGGCAAAGGTCTTTCCGGTCAACGTCAGGAGCGGCAACCCCATCCACAACGCATCGTTCGCCGTGGTTCCCGCGTTGAAGGGATATGTATCCAGGAACAGATCGGCCACGGCAAGGCGCGCGAGGTAGTTGGCCGGAGCCGTGCGCGACGCAAAAATCAGCCGGTCCTGGGCGATCCCGAATGCCAGCGCCTCGCGCCGGAGATTTTCCTCCGCCCACGTATTGTCGGCGAGAAGCCACAGCACGCTGCCCTCGACTTGTGTCAGGATGCGCATCCATGCCCCGAACACTTCCGGCGTGAACTTGTAGTTGTTATTGAACGCGCAGAATACAAAGGCATCCTTCGGCAAACCGCACTCTTCGCGTGAGGGAATCGGGCCGACGACGCGCTGTCGGTCGCTGACCTGATAGACGTCGGGCAGATACAGCGGTTCTTCCGTGTAATAGGCACGCGCGTCTTCGGGTATCAGAAAGCTGTCGGCGATCACGTAGTCGATGAAGGGCAGGCCGGTCGTGGCGGGAAGCCCGAGGTAGGTGATCTGGATCGGCGCCGGGCGATATGCCAGCATGTTGGCCCTCGCGCCGAGCGTTTGCCCTTGCAGGTCGACGAGAATGTCGATTTCATGCTCACGGATCAATCTGGCCGCCGCTTCGTCACTCAGGTGATGGATCCGCTCGAAATGGTCCACGCTGTCGATGACGCGCTGACGCAAGGGAGAACCGTCCTCGCGGCTCCAGTCAAAGGCAAAGATTTCGAAATTCTCTCGGTTGTGAGTTTCAAATAGCTCGACCGTCAGCATCGCCACCGGATGCATGCAAAAATCGGAAGAGCAATAGGCGATGCGCAGTCTTTCGTGCTGGTAGCCACGCGCCGGAGCCAGCGGCTTGACCGCGGCATTGACCTTGTGCGCCACGTAATGCTGCGCCGCCGCCAACTGCGCTTCCGGGTCTTCGGACAAGCTGATCATGGCCAGCGCCGACGTGTACTTGCGCTGCGCCGTCTCATCGACGTCTCCGAGCGCTTCGTAAACGGGCCAGACGCACTGCTTCGCGCGCAGGAATACCCAGTGATGGATCGCGTCCGGCTGTTGCGGCTGAAGCCGCAAGCTCTTGGTCAGCGCCGCCAGCGCCTCGGCGTAGCGGCCGACGTTCTCGTAGTGGCGACCGAGGTTGTTCAAGGCCAGGATCAGTAAGGGACGATCTTCCGGACTATCCGCGCTGGCCGTGGACTCGATGCGCAGCCATTGCGCGATGGCCGCGTCGCTATGCCCCAGACGTTCGTAGACAAGGCCAAGATTGAAACGCGGCTGCAGGAAATTCGGGGAAAGCTGCAAAGCGCGGCTATAGACCTCGAGCGCCCCATTCATGTCGTTCTGGCTGAACAGGATGACGCCGAGATTGAACAGCGCCAGATGGTCATGCGTGGTGCGATTGCGCTTGAGCCACGTCTGGTAGAGCACGGCCGCCAGCGGATCCTGCCCCGACTCGGACAGGCGGTTGCAAATCTCGAACAGCTTGAGCAAAGGCAACTGCTGGTGCCAGGCCTGTTCAACGGCCCGGGCATAATCCGCGGCGGGGATGGTCATGTTCTTCTTGCTCCATACGAGGTGAGTTCGACAAAAAGGGGCGCACGCAAAAAAGCCGGTTGGGGGTCGCCCAACCGGCTCGATGATACCGGCCTATGCAGCCTGTCGGCTAGCCCGCTGTTACGAGAACAGCGTCGCGTAGTCGGTTGCGCCGATATGGCCGAGAATCGCGTCCTTCTGGTCGGCGGTCAGGTTGGTCTGATAGCCGTTCAGCACCGCGATCTGCGAGCTCGACAGATTCGCCACCTGGTCGAGCGTCAATTCGCTGACGTTCGGCCCGGAGATAGCGCCGAGTTGCGTGTCGCTCATGGCGCTGAGCTGGGCTGTCGACATTGCACGGAGCTGGGACGCGGTCATAGCGGTGACCTGCGTCGCATCCAGCTGGCTGACCGTCAGCGCCGCAATCTGCGTGTTCTGCAGGTTGGTGACGTCCAGCGCGGCGAACTGGGCGGTGCTGAAACCGTTGAGCTGGGTGGCGCTCAAGGCGGTGACCTGCGATCCGGTGAGAACGCCGACCTGGTCGGATGTCAGACTCGTGATGTTGCTGCCCAACGCGGTAATCTGCGCTTGCGACAGGTTGCTGACCAGGTTGCCGATGTCCTCGAGGAGGGTGTTCGAGGAACCCGAGGCGGATGCCGTGAGTTGCGTATCCGTCAGCGCGCGGAGCTGCGTCGAAGTGAAGCCGTTGGTTCCATCCGTGACCTTGGCCACGGTCAGCTTCGTCACATCGAGACCGGTCACCTGGGCGAGCGACAGGTCGCGCAACTCGGCAAGTTTCGGCAGGATCGCCCCCACCTGGGTGTTGTCCAGCGCCTGAACCTGATCGGAGGTCAGGGCGTTGATCTGGCGGCTCGTCAGGGCCGACAGCGCCGTGGTGCTCAGGCCGGAAATCTGATCGACGCTGAACTTGGCGATATCCGCTGCCACCGCGACGTCGCGAATCACGTCGAGCTGGCTGCCGGACATGGCGCGCAACTGGGTCTGCGTGAAGGCACCCAGCTGGGCGTTGGTCAGCCCTTGCAACTGGTCGGTACCCAGCGCGCTGACCTGGCCTGTCGTCAGCGTCTGAATCTGGCCGGTCGTCAGCTTGCCGATAACGCTGCCGAGCTGCCCGCTGCCGAACGCACGCAATTGGCTGCTGCTCAGCGCCTGGACCTGGCCGCTGCTCAGGAACTGCAGTTGCGACGACGACAACGCGCCGAGTTGGGCAGTGGTGAGTTGCACCAAATCGGTGTTTTCGATCGCGGCGACTTGCGCGCCGGAAAGCTTCTGGATCTGATCGGTGGTAAGCGCCTTGACTTGCGCCGTAGAGAGGTTCTGGACTTGCGTGTAGGAGAACAGCGCCAGTTGAGTCGTGGTGAAAGCACGAACCTGCTGCGTGCTCAGGTTGGTGACATCCAGCGAGGCAAGCTGCGAATCGCTCAGAGCCTGAACCTGCCCGGTCTGGAGCTTGGTCTTGAGGGCCTCGACATCCGAGGCTCCCAGCGCCTTCACCTGAGACGCAGTCAATGCGTGGATCTGCGCATCGGTCAGAGCGCCCACCTGAGTGTCGGTGAGATTCTGGATCTGCTCGGTGCCCAAAGCTGCGACCTGACCCGTGGTCATCGCGGCGATCGCCGCGTTGCTCAGGTTCTGTAGCGCATCGACCGATAGCTTGTTGATCTGCGCCCCAGACAAGGCGCGAATCTGCGCGGTGGTCAATTTCTCCGTCTGGGTGCTGGTCAGCGCCGCAAGCTGCGTATCGCTCAGCGACTTGACCTGTGCCGTTGTCAAGGCGACAACCTGCGCCGTGCCCAAGGCCTGAACCTGCGCCTCGGTCAGCGAACCGATCTGGCTCGACTGGATCTTGCTGGCCAGCGCGCGCACATCCTGTGCCTCCAAGGCCGCCAGCTGGGTGGCGTCAAGGGCTTTGACGGAAGCAGCGCTCAGGCCCGCGGCCTGGCTGTCCGTCAGATTGGTGATCTGACTGGCGCTCAATTCCACGACTTGCTCGGTGCGCAGCGCAGCAATTGCGGCTGTCGACAGCGCCGCAATCTGCTCGCCGCTCAAGGCTTTGATCTGGCCTGTCGAGCTATCCGAGGTCAGCGCCCGGACCTGAGCCGTGGTCATCTGTTGCA
This sequence comes from Propionivibrio sp., assembly GCA_029975435.1. GTDB lineage: Bacteria > Pseudomonadota > Gammaproteobacteria > Burkholderiales > Rhodocyclaceae > Propionivibrio. Next base: position 18,448 of record JARKPC010000086.1, read on the forward strand.
ACTGATCGGTGGTCAAAGCGGCGACCTGCGCCGTACTCATCGCAGCGATCTGGGCCGTGGTCAGCGCTTTGAACTGCGCGGTGGTCAAGGACTGAATCTGGTCGGTTGTCAGCGCCCCGATCTGACTCGCCAACAGGGTCGGCGTCAGTTGCTGCACTGCCTCATAAGACATGGCCTTCAACTGGTTATTGGTCAGGTTGCGAACCGCCGTCGACGTCAGCTTTCCGACCTGTCCCGTCGTGAAGCTCTGGACCTGGTCGGTGGTCAGAGCTTGAATCTGATCTGACGTCAAAGCAGCAACAGCCCGAGTTGACAGGGAAGCGATCTGCTCATTGGTCAGGGCGGCAATGCCATCAGTGTTGGCCGAGAGCGCACGAACCTGGGCCGACGTCAGTGCTCCCGTTTGCGTCGCGGAGAGGCTGCGCAGCTGGTCCGTGCTCAGCTTGGCCACCTGTGCTGTGGTGAGCGCGGCGACAGCGGCCGTCGACAGCGACACGATTTGATCGGAAGAGAGCGCGGTCACGCCAGCCGTACCGAGCGCTTGAATCTGCGCTGTGTTCAAAGCGCCAAGTTGGCCGGCGCTCAATGCGCCCAGCTGTCCCGCATCCAGCTTCTGTATCTGCGCGGTCCCCAGTGCCTTGATCGCATCGCTTGTCAGAGAGGCCACCTGATTGCTGCTCAAAGCGGCAATCTGGTTCGTCTTGAGCGCGCCGGCCTGACTGGGCAGCAGCGCATTCAATTGCTCGTCGGACAGGTTGGCGACATTCAACGCGCCGATTTGGGTCGCGGAGAGTACACGGATGCTGGCAGTGCTGAGTGCCGCCACTTGATCGCCAGTCAGCGCCTGAACCTGCGCCGTGGACAGGGCACGACTCTGAACCGTATCGAGGTTACGAACCTGCGTATCCGACAACGCCGAAACCTTGGCGCCCAGCGCGGTAAATTGGGCGCCAGTCAGCGCGCGCAACTGATCCGTACCCATCAAACCGATCTGGTCAGTGGTCAGGGCCGCAACCTGCTTGGTCGTCAGTTTGGAGACATTGGTACCGAGAACGTCGACCGCATCGAGTTGGCTGGTCGTGAGTGCCTGGACTTGGGCGGAAGTCAACGCAGCCGCTTGATCCGTCGACATCGAGCGGAGTTGCGCGACGCTCATCGATGCGACCTGGGCTGTCGTCAGTGCCGCAACTTGAGCCGTCGTCAGTTGATCAATGATATCCAGTTGTCCGGCCTTGAGTTGCTGCAACTGGGTATTGCTGAGCTGTGCGTTAGTGTCTGCGTCCTCGATCTCCCGCAGCTGATCGGCGCTCATCGCCGCAAGCTGCGCGCTCGTCAGAACCTGGACCTTCGAACTGTCACTCCGGAACGTGTCGATCTGGCTGTATTGCAGTACGGCGATCTGACCCGTAGTCAGTGCCTTGAGCTGCGTCGCGGTAAGGTTGCCGAACTGCCCGGGTGTCCACCCGTATTGAATCTGATCTGCCGAAAAGGCCTGAATCTGCGTTGCGGTGAGGCTGACAACGGAACTTTCGGAAATCGCGCTGACCTGCTCGGCCGACAGCGCCTTGATCTGTGCCGTCGTGAGCTTTCCGGTCTCACCAGAGCTGCTGGAGATGCTGGCGATTTGTGTGGTAGTAAGCGACGCAATCTGGTCAACGGAAAGGCCGACAAATGAGGTGATCGCCATAACAAACTCCTTAAAATTCAGATGTTTGTGGAATGATAGGCATACTCACCCCACATCTCGGTCGTGGTGATAACGGTTGCTTACGACCCTTTACGGCGCGATCGTCGAAATCTTTAGTGTTTTTTTGCTCCATCACGTTTTGCCAGAGAAAGCGCGATGAAGGGTTATTGGGGCAACCGCGACTTGCACTCAGAATTGTGATGAACCCAGCGGGAAGTCGGGATTTATTTCAGGATCGTTCTGATAATCAAATCCCTGTTGGCGATCAGAAACTCGGTCGGATTGATAGCACGGTCGCGCTCGAAATCAGCAAATCCGATCTCGCCTAAACCGCTATTGGCTGCGTGCATCCCCCCCTCGAACTTATCCCGGGCAAAATGTTCCAGAAGGGAGACTTTGGACAGGAGACAAGGACAGTCAAGAACTTTTATGAAGCTGTAATCCCAGCCGTACTTGAACTCTAGACTCGGCGAGGTGTTCAGCGCATCGCAGATCTTTTCCGCCATCTCTCTGTTATAACAATGGCTAATCCCGGGGATCGATTTGGTAAAAAGAAAGTCATCGTTTTCACCGACGACATTCTCGGGGTAATTGTGAAAACGCGTGTTGAAAAGGCTTACGGGAAAATTGATCCCCAATGAGGCCTGTTGCGTAAAAACATGATTCAGGGAATCGACAAAGATAGGGTCATGGAAGGCATCGTTATCGGTCATATACAGCAAATCGTAATCGGGGAATCTGTATACAAAGTCCCGAACGGCCTTCGCTCGCGACCGAGTTATGCCGCCATTGCTCTCAAAGCGCACAACTTCATCGGCGTAAGTCGATAAGAAACGTTCATCATAGACGGTGGAAGCATCGTCATAGACCACCAGGCGAACATCACAAGATCGCAGCTGACTCAGGCTATACAGACAAAACTGTGTGACGATCGGTCGGTTGAACGTTGCAAGCGCTATCAATACCTTCAAGACTGTCTCCTATTCCTGCCGCCAGATCTTTCCTTACTTTGACCAGAACCGTTGCCCAGTCCCCCGGAGTCTCCTGCCGATAAATCCTGATCGTTGGATACCACGGACTGTCGGTACGGTTCAACAGCCAGCGCCAGCAACTGTCGTACCGATTCAGGAGCCAGACGGGTTTACCCATTGCCGCGGCAAGGTGAGCGGTTGAAGTATCGACGGAGATAACCAAATCCAGGTTCGCCACCAACGCCGCAGTATCGGTGAAGTCCCGAAGCTCGTCGGCAAAGTTGAAGAAGTTGTCCTCAGGCCAGTAAGACTGCTTGTTTTCCAGCAACTCGGACTCGGCCGGCTCGCCTTTCTGAAGGCTAAAAAAGTCAATGTCGGGAATGTTGAGCGCAACGATTTCCGACAAGCGAACGTTTCGACGCTCGTTCACTTCCGCGAGCTCTGGCTGCTCCTTGCGGAACCCTCCGTTCCAAACGAGCCCCACCCTCGGCCTTGTCCTCGGTCCCAATTTCTGTTTCCAGCAGGCCACCTTATCGGGGTCGGCACGCAAATAAGGGATTCTGGCCGGAATCGTTTCCAGCGTCGTTTTGAACGCCAGCGGCAAGCTCATCAGCGGACATTGATAATCGAACTTCGGCAGATCCTTGCCTTCTTCGACCACTTGAGACACACCGTCCAAGCCTTCGAGCAGAGCTACAAGCGGCTTGCGCGCCTCCAGGATCACTTTCGCCCCCAGATCGGCCACCAGCTTGGCGTAGCGACAGAACTGAAGGGTATCGCCCAGCCCCTGCTCGTGATACAAGAGGATTGTCTTGTACTGAAGAGAATCTTCACCGAGCCAGGTCGGCTGCGAGAAACTGCGCTTGTTGCGTGCCAGGGCATCACGCGTCCAGCGCCATTCAAAAAGCCGCCAGCCGACCTCGTAGTCGCCCAGCGCAAGATGGACCAGCGATTTGTTGCAAAGCGCCTTGGCATAGTCCTTCCTTAGCGCAATGGCCTTGTCGTAGCTCTCCACCGCCTCGTTGAAACGCCTGAGCTCACTGAGGAGCGTGGCCCGGTTGTAAAACGCCTCGGGGCACCCCGGGTCGATCGAAATAGCGGAGTCGTAGGCTTCCATGGCTTCGGACAATCGCCCGCACTTTTGCAGAACGACGCCGCGGTTCACATGCACCAGCGCAAGGCCAGCATTGGCCATGATTGCCTTGTCATAGCTCGCCAAGGCCAAATCGAATTGCTTGAGTTCGGTCAGAACCAATCCGCGGTTGTTGTATGCCTCGGCATAATCAGGATTCAGCGCGATTGCCCTGTCGAAATACATCATGGCCGATCCGTATTTCCCCAGATCCTTGTAGGCCGCTCCACAGTTGTAGCAGGCCGGGGCGTGGCGCGGTTCGAGCTCGATGGCGCGAAGATAGCTTGCCAATGCCTCATCGATCCGCCCGAGTTCGCCCAGGACGGTCCCACGGATATTGAACAGGTCGGCGCCTTTGGCCCCGAGCTCAATCGCCTTGTCGAAGCACTGCAGCGAGGTTTCCATTTGCCCAAGGTCACGCAAAGCGATACCACAGCCATAGTAGGCGTTAGCGTAATCCGGTTTGCGTTCGATCGCATCCACATAGCTTTCGACGGCAGCCTCAAACTGTTTGAGGCCGCACAGTGCATTTCCTCGAAGATAGTGCGCCTGCGCATCGCTGGGCTTAATCGCCAGCGCTGTGTCGTAGCAACGCAGCGCGGCGTCAACCTGACCGAGCTTTTCCAGAACCGTTCCGAGATTGACGTGCGCAGCCGAATTGCGGGGATTGGTCTCGATAGCCTTGCTGATCAGATCTTTCGCTTTCAATGGATTGCCCATCTGCGAAGCGACGACCCCGGCAAGGTGCAGCGCGTCGTGATGATTTTCGCATAATTTCAGCGCCTGCCAATAATACTCGCCTGCCTTTTCCAGATCACCTTTGTTGTGGCAATCGAGCCCGCTCAGAAACAAGCGGTCGGCCTCTTTCCTGGACAGATCCGGATTCGTTGAGTTTTCTGACGATTCAAGTGGCATCTGAGGTTCCCGCGCTGGGCAAATACATACCAATTGACATGCTATCAGCTTTTCCCGGCCCTGTTCGCCGACCAACCTACGGGCGGGTCAGTAGTAGAATTCCGACTCCCGCTTGTCCAGTCGATTGGTCGTGCCCCATGTCGAACCCCACTCGCCACGCTGCATCCACTGCCCTCGGACAACAAGCGCTTGACCGCGGCAACCTTCCGGAAGCCGAACGATACTTCCGGCGCGCGCTCCAGGACAATCCAAGCGATACGGAAGCCATGCGCGGTCTTGGATACGTTCTTTTCCAGTGGAACCGGCTCGCCGAGGCGCTTCAATTGCTGCGGGAAGTCGTGCAGCGCGCGCCGGCCGACCTGCTGGGGCGCCTCCTGTTCGGCAGGCTGTGCCTGCGTTTGCACGAGCCTGATCTAGCCGAAAAGCAATTCCAGCGCATTCTGAAGAAATTCCCGACCAGCGAGTCGGCACTCTCCGGGCTCGTCGACGTCAACATCGCCAGAAACCAAGCCGACCAGGCCAGATTGCTCGCACAGAGAATTCTGGCCATCAACCCGAGGTCGGAGATCGGTCTTCTCGCGTCGGCTCATGCCGCCGAGCATCAACGGGCGTTCGACGAGGCGCATGCGCGCCTCGAACAACTCGTCACGCTGTCTCCGCAGGATGTCCGCTATCGGTATCACCGCTCCCGAAGCCTGCTCCGCCAAGGATTGTTCGACGCCGGGTGGGCCGACTATGAATTTCGCTTCGCTGCCGGCAAGGCATTTCTTCCGCCGCTCGATTCGCCGCGCTGGCGGGGCGCCCCCATCGGACACCTGCTGCTCGTCGCAGAGCAGGGATTGGGCGACACACTCCAGTTTTCTCGCTTTATCCGGCAAGCAAAGCCTATCGCGCGATGCATCACGCTCGCCTGTCAACCTGCGCTGATCTCACTGCTGGCACGCTCCTTCGAAATCGACACGATCGATGTGGCATCGACCGAGTGGCCGGCTCACGAAGCACATCTTCCCCTGCAAAGCCTGCCGCATGTACTTGGCCTGGGCGAAAACACGCTCGCACCCGCAGGACGCTATCTCACACCTGACCCAAAATGCCGAATGCGCTGGGAGCAGCGGCTGCCGCCCAGCGAAAACCGCGTGCGTGTCGGCATTGTCTACGCATCGTCGGTAGCGCATTTCACCGAGCAGTTTCCGCAAACGAGGCGCTCATGCCCGCTTGCCGACCTCGATCCGCTCGCGGAACTCGGGAATATCGACTATTTCGGCCTGCAAATCGGTGTAACCGAGAGCGGAACGGCTCTGCAGCGATGCTGGTGCGATCTTTCCGGGGAAATCCGGGACTTCGACGACACTGCAGCCATCGTCGATATCCTCGACGTGCTGGTTTGCGTAGACACGTCGGTGGTCCACCTCGCCGGGGCCCTTGAGAAGCCGGTGGCGTTGTTGCTTCCCTATTCCGCCGATTGGCGCTGGATGCAGAAGGAGGACACAACGGACTGGTACGCCAGCGTGCGCCTGTTCCGCCAGAAACGCCCGGGAGACTGGTCGGAAGCGGTAACCGGCGTCAAGGGGATCCTGACGGAGTTGGCGCGCCGCGTGAAGCACGAACCCGTACCCCCCTCGGTTTGACACCGCGTGGACGGAAGATCGACCGCCCCGCGGTGGTCATCTGCAAAAAAACTGCAGAAATCTCTAAAGTTTCTTCTCAGCCCTCCGATAACAGGTCCAACGGCGGGGCAAAAGCGATTGACCGCCCAGTAGCAAAGAGGCCGGAACACTGCCCCGGCGATTGATTCGACTCTTTTTAGGAGAAACAAAATGGCTGCCCAAATCAACACCAACCTTTACTCTCTGAATGCCCAGCGCAATCTGAGCAAGAATTCCAGCGGTCTGCAAACCGCCATCGAGCGCCTGTCATCCGGTCTGCGCGTCAACTCCGCGAAAGACGATGCCGCCGGCCTCGCCGTGGCGATGAAGATGGACTCCTTCGCACGCAGCATCTCCGCCAGCATCCGCATCTCCAACGACAAGATCTCGCTGGCACAGGTTGGCGACGGCGCTTTGTCCACGGTCAATGACATGCTCCAACGTATGTCCGAACTCGCCAGCGCGTCGGCCAACACCACTCTCGGCACGACCGAAATCGGCTACCTGAGCGACGAATATGCCTCGCTGGCTACATCGATAGATACAGTGGTTGGCAACGCCAAAATGAACGGCACCGACCCGTTCGCCTCCAACAGCATTACGTTGTCCGCTGCGGTGGCCTCGGCCCTTGGAACCGATGCGGCAGCAGGCGGATCTCTGGTTTCCGCGGCACTCGATGAAGTTGCCGCCGCACGCTCGACGCTTGGCGCCGTGATGAACAACGAGCAATACCAGATTCAAGCCTACGAATCCAACTACGAGAACCAGATGGCCGCCAAGAGCCGCATCATGGATGCCGACTTCGCCGCCGAAACGTCCAGCCTGGCCCGTTATCAGATTCTGCAACAGGCTGGCACGGCAATGGTCGCCCAAGCGAACCAAATTCCGCAGAACGTGCTTAGCCTGCTGAAGTAAGCGATCTAAAAACCCTTCCTTGAGGGGGGTTTTTACCTCGAGGTGCAAGGGTGAGCTGAACCTTTGCACCTCTTTCCTATGGAGACGACCATGGACAAGATCTCGAATGTCGCTGCGCAGACACACGCGTCGCCGCACTTCACGACAATCGATTCGGCGGGAAACGCCCGGCTTTCGGGCAGCGTGAGCAAGGCTTCGCCGTCCCAGGTGGCGGCAGACAATCAGCCCCAATCTGAAGCCGGCAAGATTTCGATTCACGAAGCCGTCAACAGGATTGAAAAACTCGTCGCAGCGACAAACAGCGAAATCAAATTCTCGGTCGACGCGGAAACTGGCATCGATGTCGTCAAGGTAATCGACAAAGCCACCGACAAGGTCATCCGGCAGATTCCCTCCGAAGAAATGATCGCAATTGCCAAGACTCTTGATAAACTCCAAGGATTGCTGTTCAAAGGCAAGGCGTAGGCGTAAAGGAGGAGATCCATGGCAACTGCAAGCGTATCGTCGCTCGGCGTCGGTTCGAACCTCGACCTCAGTTCGATCCTGACCAAGCTGATGACCGCCGAAAGCGAACCGCTAACGGCGCTGCAAAGCAAGATCACGGCAACCAACACCAAACTCTCGGCGTTCGGTACGTTGAAGGCAAAGCTCGCCACGTTACAGGATACGGCCAGCAAACTGAAATCATCCTTGAACCTCAACGCGATGGGCGCCAGCAGCAGCGACAGCACGATCGCCAAGGCAACCACGGCCTTCAATGCAGCAGCCGGAACCTACACGATAAAGGTAGACCAGCTGGCCTCAGCGCAGAAGAGTTTCAGCAACGCGTTGGCAAGCGACGCCACGTTCACGTCGGGAACGCTGAACTTCGACTTTAACGGGACGGTCAAGTCGGTTGAATTGACCGGACAGACCAGTTATTCGCTAAACGATGTCCGCAGCGCCATCAATGCGGCAGGCATCGGCGTCACTGCAACGGTCGTGTCGGGCGACGCTGGCGCCCGACTGGTGCTCACCGGCACGCAGCCGGGGGCTTCCGGCGCGTTCACGTTGAGCGCCACCAACGGCACCGGCGACACCGATTCGCTCGACCTCAGCGATCTCGCGGCATTCGACACAACGACCAGCGGACTGGCCCGTAGCACTGCCCAGGACGCGACCTTCTCCATCGACGGCATCGCCGCATCATCGTCGAGCAACACGGTAACCGGCAAGATCACCGGCGTCACCCTGAACCTGCAGGCGCAAGGAACGACGACGCTTACCGTCGCCGTCGACAGCTCCGCCGTCACGAAGGCGGTTCAAAGTTTCGTCGATGCGTACAACGCGGTAATCAACCTGGTCAAGACCAATTCGACCTACGACTCGACAACAAAAACCGCGGGCGCGTTCAACGCCGACAGTTCGGTTACCAGCCTCCGGTCCCAGCTTTCGCAGGTACGTTCGACCGTGCCGACCGAATTGACGGATGCGACGTACAAGACGCTGGCCAGCCTCGGCGTGAGCATCAACCAGGACGGAACGATGTCGCTCGCCAGCGATACATTGAGCACCGCCCTGAGCAGTTCCGCGTCAGACGTGGTCAAGACCCTGAACGCCTACGGCACGGCTTTCGCCAACAAACTGACCTCTATTCTCGGCACCGGCGGCCTGATCGAAAACCGCGTCAATGGCCTCAATACCACGTTAAAAATTCAGAATAACAACGTGACCGCCCTGGAAAACCGTTTGGCGCAGATCAAGAAGCGCTACACTGCTCAATTCACCGCTCTGGACAAGCTGATGAGCCAGATGCAGACCACCAGCACTTACCTGACGCAGCAACTCGCGCAATACACCAAGAGTACAAGCTAAACCGCAATGTTTTCCAAACCCATCGCTGCCTATCAGCAAATCGATCGCGAAGCCGACATCCGAGGCTCCGATCCGCACCGCCTGATCCTGCTGTTGTTCCGCGGCGCGATTGCCGCGCTGGAAAAGTCCAAGCTGAGTATCGCCGCGAACGACATCCCGGGCAAATCGCAACTGATCACCCAGGCCGTCGCCATCATCCAGGACGGCTTGCGCGCAAGCCTCGATCTTCAGCAGGGCGGAGAACTCGCGCAGAACCTCCACGCGCTTTATGGCTACATGGTCACCCGGCTGATTTCGGCCAACATCAAGAACGACATTGCTGCCATCGACGAGGTTCTCAAGCTGCTTGGCGAAATCGGCGGGGCGTGGGAAGAAATCGCCCCCCCCAATGGCGCCCCGGGCGCAGGCGTGCGATGACCGCGGAACTTGACGGGCTGCAGAATGCATTGAAAGCCATTCTCGAGATCGCGGAAAAAGGCGATTGGGAGCATATTGCCGAGATTCGCCCGGAAGCCCTGATCGCGGAGGCAAGCGGCAGATCTCCTGCCCCAACCCTCGAATCGCTGATCGCAACCCGGCAAATGCTTCAGCAGGCCATGACGCTTTGCCAGCAGCGCATCGAGGATATAACTCCGTTGCTCGAGGCACTATCCTCCAAAGCCGCCATTAAGCCGTGATCCCGCCTGATGTTGCCAGCCGCCTGCAAACGTCCGCCGATGTAGCGTTAAGACCGGTCGCTCCGACGCAGGAACTGACCGACAAGCTGTCCGGCCTGGTTGCCGGCCAGAAGGTCATGGCGGAGATCCAGGCCATGCTCCCGAACGGGACTTACCGGGCCGTCATCAACCAGCGCAACATCACCCTCGCACTGCCTTTCTCGGCCAAGAGCGGCGACACGCTCGAACTCCAGGTCACCGAATCAGACGGCAAGATCGCGTTGGCGGTGGTCTCCCACCACGAGGGAAACGAAGGAAAAACAGCCAAGGAAGCCGTTTCGGCAACCCTCAGCCGGACCGGCCAGTTCATCAGCCAGTTGTTCGCCAAGCCCGAAGAATCGAAGGAAGGCGCAAAGGCCCTCGTGCTCAACGGCAACCAGCCGATTGCCAAAGCCCCTCCAAACTCTGCACAAGACATATTGCCGCTGCTCAAGCAAGCCATCACCCAGAGCGGCATGTTCTACGAGTCGCATCAGGCCGAATGGGTGGAGGGGCGCTTTCCGAAGAACGCGCTGCTCCAGGAACCGCAAGGAAAGCTTTCAAAGCCTTTTGCCTCTGAGGCCCCCACTCCATCGTCGGCATCAGCGACTTCCCCTGCCAACGTTTCATCAAGCGACACATCAAAGCCGACCACTGCCGTCTCTACGCAAGCCCCTTCAGCTGCGGAGGCACCCGTGGCTCCGAAAGTCGGGAGCGACGCAGGTCAGACCACCGGCTCCGGGCAACTGATCGCACCGCAAACACAGCCGATTGTCCAGCAGCAACTGGATGCGCTCGCCACGCAGAATTTTGTCTGGCAGGGGCAGGTCTGGCCAGGCCAGAACATGCGCTGGGAGATTGAGGAGGATGGCGGCAAGCGCGGGGCAAGCGGAGAGGAAGTCGAGGACGGCTGGCAAACCCGTCTCAGCCTGGTCTTGCCGATCTTGGGAGGCGTCAATGCACAGATCCGCTTGCAAGGCGAACAGGTCATCCTCTCCATCAACGTTAACCACGCAGGGACTCGCTCGTTGATGCAAGCCGAAAGCGACAGCCTCCGCCAGCAACTGCAAGACGCTGGACTGGTGCTGACAGGCATCGGCATCACCCAGGCGGACGCCGGGGCAGAAGATGAAGAAATCGCGCAAGGATGACCTGAAAAGCGCGGTCGCTTTGGCGTATAGCCAGGGCGACGCCGCTCCGCGCGTCGTGGCCAAGGGCCGCGGGCTGGTCGCCGAGCAGATCATCACCCGTGCCCAGGAACACGGTGTCTATGTCCATGAGTCGCCCGAACTTGTGTCGCTGCTGCTGCAGATCGATCTGGACCAACGCATCCCCCCTCAGTTATACGTCGCCGTCGCCGAACTCCTCGCCTGGATCTATCGTTTGGAAAGCGGCCGCCCCCCTGGTGCTGCACCGGTTTATTCGGAAATTCCCGGACAGCAGACAAGTTAGATTTGCGCCTTCGCGTGGAATATCGTCCGACGTCCTGCTAGACTCGCCTGCGTTGCTCGCATCAGGACGAGAAATGAAAGAAGCCGACAAATCCGGACCTGCTGAACATCAGCCCATCCGCTTCGAACTCGAACAAACGGACGACTACAGCCAGTATCTGTTGTATTCGCAAGCCGAGATTGTGGCCGTCTTGCGCTCCCTCATCCAGAAAGGCGCATTGATCACCGTTCATTTCGATCAGGGCAAGTCCTTCTTCCTGACATCGATGATTTCGCTGAAGCCCGACAACACGGAATTCGTCATCGACGTCGGCAGCAATGAAGAAATGAATGCCAAGGCTCTCAAGGCCAGCAAGCTGATCTTCACGACCGTCGTCGACAAGGTCAAGATCCAATTCAGCCTCGATGGACTGGGAACTACGGAAAGCCAGGGACGCCCTGCCTTTGTCGGATCCGTTCCTGACCGGTTGCTGCGCCTGCAGCGCCGGGAGTTCTTCCGGCTTTCAACGCCGATTGCCAACCCGGTCAGGCTCTGTACAACGGTCAGACACCCGGAGCATGGATCCCTGGTGGTCGATCTTCCCTTGGTCGACATCAGCGGCGGCGGGGTCGGCCTGATGGTCACCCCGGACCAAGCCAAGTTGCTCGAGAAAGGCGACCTGCTGGACAACTGCAAGATCGTTCTGCCCAGCGAGGGGTTGCTGGTCGCAACGCTCTGCGTCCGCAACATGTTCGATGTCACCACCCGTAGCGGTTCGCGTTACGTACGGGTCGGCTGCGAATTCGTTGACTTGCCAGCAGCCCGGGGGACGGTAGTTCAGCGCTTCATCACCCGCGTCGAGCGAGAGCGCAAGGCTCGCCTAAGCGGCCTGACCTGAATCGGGATAGGGGCGATCAGAGTGCCTGACCGATCCCCTCCCACACCACCCGGCATGCGGGTCCGCACCGGGCGGTTCGAGTCGTTGAGGTCATGAGAGTCGCGGAACACCGAGTCGGTCGAAGTAGGCAATCGGCATCG
>JARKPC010000090.1 GCA_029975435.1 Propionivibrio sp.
GGCCTTGTCGAACTATTCATGCGTTCAGATCGTATTTAACGAGAGAGGTGGAACTTCTCAACGTTCTGAACGGAGGCTCGACATGTCCGGAAAACGTAAAGGTACGTATAAAATCACCAACTGGAGCCAATACAACGACTCGCTCGTGCAACGCGGGTCGGTCACCTTTTGGTTCAGCGAGGACGTAATTCGCCAATGGCAACACGCCAACGCCCAGCCGCGGCGCGGGCACCCTTTTGTCTACAGCGACACGGCGATCGAGTGCTTGTTGGTCTTGCGGGAACTGTTTCAACTCCCGTACCGTCAAACCGAAGGCCTCGGACGTTCGCTGGTGGAACTGATGGAGATCGAACTGACGATTCCCGATTACACCTCGCTGGCCAAGCGGGCAGCAAAGCTGGAAATCGCGTTGGATGTGCGCCGGCATCGCGGCGCGATCGACGTCGTCGTCGATAGCACCGGCCTGAAAGTCTTCGGCGAAGGCGAGTGGAAGATGCGCAAGCACGGCAAGAGTAAACGCCGCACCTGGCGGAAACTGCACTTGGCGGTCAATCCGGAGACGCAAGAGATCGTCGCGGAAACGCTGACCGAGAACAGTTGCGACGACGCCAGTCAAGTCGATCCGTTGCTGAATCAAGTGCCCAATCCGACCAAGAGCTTTTACGGCGACGGCGCTTACGACAAATGGAAGGTGTACGAAACCCTGGAGCAACGCAAGACGAGGGCCGTTGTTCCGCCCCAGCGGAACGCCAAGATCAAACAGCACGGCAACGCGCACCATCGCCCGCTGTCTCGGGACATGGCCATTCGGGAAATCCGTCGCCGGGGACGCCGGCGCTGGAAGGAGCGCGTCGGTTATCATCGCCGCAGCCTCTCGGAAACGGCGATGCATCGAATGAAGTGCTGCTTTGGCGACCATCTGAAAAACCGCCTGCTCCCGAATCAACAAGCTGAGACGCGAATACGAAGCAAAATCCTCAATAAGTTCACCCAACTTGGACTTCCCAAGTTCAAGTGGATTTAGTCAACAAGGCC
>JARKPC010000203.1 GCA_029975435.1 Propionivibrio sp.
CGAGGGCGGCATGGCCGAGTACGTCTCGCACCCACGCCACCTGCTGCACAAGGTGCCGGCGGGCATTCCATGGCATCTGGTGCCGATGGCCGAGCCGCTGGTGATCGCCATGCACGCGGTCAAACAGGCGGAGGTCAAGGCCGGGCAATTCGTCGTAGTCACAGGCGCCGGGCAGATCGGCCTGCTCGCGGCGCAGTACGCGCTCACCATCGGCGCCGTTCCGATCGTTGTCGATCCGGTCGACGAACGCCTGGCACTGGCGCGCAGCCTGGGGGTGACGCATACCATCAACCCGGTGAGTGCCGACGCCGTGGCCGAGATCCTGTCGGTCACGCAGGGGCGCATGGCCGAGGCGGTCATCGAATGCTCGGGGGCGGCGCCAGCGATCCGCGGCGCGGTGGATTACGTCTCCTACGCCGGGCACATCGCACTGGTCGGCTGGCCCAAGGGCGATATTCCAATGCCGACGGCATTGTTTACCAAAAAGGAACTGACCATCCGCGGCTCGCGCAATAGCGTCGGGCAGTTCCCGGAAAGCCTGCGCCTGATCGCCGAAGGCAAGGTCAACGTCGAGGCGCTGCTGACCAAGACGGTATCGATGGACGAGACGCCGGCCACCGTCGCCGACATCGCCGAGCATCCGGACAAGTACCTGAAGGTCACCTGCGTGCTGTGATGCACGTTTCAAGGAAACTCCGGACCATCCGTCACCCCGGCGAAAGCCGGGGCGGGGGTCGTGAATTTCCTGGATTCCCGCGGTCGTCGGCATGACGAATCCGTGATGAATCAATGTCGCCGCGCCGCCATGCGAATGCCGCATGGGCGCATGTCGAAGAGGTATTGGACACGGGAAAAGACAAGGCCGATAGTGCGCGGCTGATGCGCTGGCCATGCGGGCTAGAGTCATCCCGTCCTGCAACAGAAAAAACCTGGAGAAGCTTCAATGAACTGTTTGAACAGAGTCAAGCTTGCCGAAGGCAAGCTGGCTGTCGAATCGTCTGCGCCGTCATCGCTGAAACCGACGCGCATCCTGCAGATTGGCGACGGCAACTTCCTGCGCGCCTTCGTCGATTGGATGGTGGACGTGGCCAACGGTGCCGGACTGATGAACGGCGAAATCATCATGGCGCAGCCCCTCGAGCGCGGCGTGGCCGAACTGATGAAAGCGCAAGACCAGCTTTTCACCGTCCTGTTGCGCGGCGTGCACAACGGCCAGCCGGTCCAGTCGAAGCGCCTGGTGAGTTGTGTCAAGGACACGCTCAACCCTTACTCGCAATGGGATGCCATGCTGGCGACCGTGCAGGACCCGGCGTTGCGCTTCGTCGTCTCCAACACCACCGAAGCCGGTATCGCCTACGTCGAGGAGGCGCTGGTCGAGGGCCAGTGCCCGGCCAACTTCCCGGCCAAGGCGACAGCGCTTCTGTTGGCGCGGTTCAAAGCGTTCGGCGGGTCGCCGGAATCCGGACTCGTCTTCCTGCCGTGCGAGCTGATCGAGGCCAACGGCTCGAAGCTCAAGCAATACGTCCTGCAATTCGCCGAGGCGTGGAAACTGCCGGCCGAGTTCGTGGCCTGGGTCGAGGATCACAATGTTTTCTGCAACACGCTGGTCGACCGCATCGTTCCGGGTTTCCCGGCGGCCGAAGCCGAGGCGTTGTACGCCGAGTTCGGCTACAAGGACCCGTTGATGGTCACCGCCGAACCGTTCCTGCTGTGGGTCATCGAAGGGCCGGCCGGGGTTACGCAAACTCTCGCCGAGGAATTGCCGCTGCACAAGGCCGGGCTCGACGTGGTCTGGACCGACGACCTGCAACCGTACCGTACGCGCAAGGTGCGCATCCTCAACGGTGCGCATACCGCCAGCTCATTGGCCTCCTACTGCGCCGGGCTGGATACGGTGCGCGAGATGACCGAGGACTCGGTGGTTTCCAGATACCTCAACAAAGTGATGTTCGAGGAGATCGTGCCCTTCGTGCCGCTGCCCGATGCCGAGCGCAAGGCCTACGCCGAGACGATCATGGAGCGCTTCGCCAACCCGCACATCCGCCATGAGCTGATCTCGATCGCGCTGAACTCGGTGTCCAAGTGGCAGGTGCGCGTTCTGCCGACGGTCAAGGATTACGCCGCCAAGCACGGCAAGGCGCCGGCCGGCCTGTCGTTCTCGCTGGCAGCGTTGCTCTATTTCTATCGCGGCACGTTCGCCGCCAATGGTGAGTACGAAGGCCAGCGCGAGAAGGGCAGCTACCCGATCAAGGACAACGCCGACATCCTGACGATCATGGACGCTGCCTGGAGAAGCGCCGACGACGTGACCAAGGTCGCCGCGACACTGCTCGCCGATGCCCGGCTGTGGGGCGAGGATCTGACGAAGGTGCCGGGCTTGGCCGAGCAGACGGCAAACGCGCTGGCACGCATCAAGGCGGTGGGTGTCGAAGCGGCAATGAGCGAGGTTTGATCCAGAGGAAGTGGTTCTTAAACACAACGTGCACGACGAACACAACGCGAAACTGCAGAAGCATCGAATTGGTTCTCCTTGGTTTTCGTTGTGCCCGTTGTGTCGTTGAGGTTAATTCGTTTTTTGGAGTCCAAGATGACCCAACCCACCGTAATTCGCCTGCACGCCAACGATGACGTGCTGATTGCCGCCCGGCAACTGGTGCCGGGCACGACGATCGCCACGGAGAACGTGAGCGTACGCGACCTGATTCCGCCGGGACACAAGATGGCGGCGCATGACCTCAAAGCGGGCGATGCGGTCCGCCGCTACAACCAGATCATCGGCTTCGCCAAGGCCGACATCGCCGCCGGGCAGCATGTCCATTCGCACAACCTCGGCATGGGGGAGTTCGAACGCGATTACGGCATCGGGCAGTCCGTGCAAGAACTGCCCAAAGCTGGCACGCCGGCTACCTTCATGGGATACAAGCGTCCGAACGGCAAGGTCGGCACACGCAACTACATTGCGGTGATTTCGTCGGTGAATTGTTCGGCCACGGTGACCCGGGCCATCGCCAGTCATTTCAACCGTGAAAAACTGGCGGCTTTCCCGAACGTCGATGGCGTCATCGCTTTGCCGCATCCTCTCGGTTGCGGGGTCAACGTAAACGGCGAGGGAATGCAGATACTGCGCCGCACCATGGTCGGTTTTGCCCGGCACCCGAATTTCGCCGGCGTGGTGTTCGTCGGCCTGGGTTGTGAGCAGAACCAGATTGCGCCGCTGGTCGAAATGATCGGCCAGCACGAACCGGGCATGCTGCAGCAGGTGATCATGCAGGTCGAAGGCGGCACGGCGGCGGCGATCCGCAAAGGGGTTGCGCTGGTCGAGCAAATGCTGCCGCAGGCCAACCAGTACCGGCGCGAGGAAGCGTCGGTCTCTCATCTGATCGTCGGGCTCAATTGTGGCGGTTCGGATGGCTACTCGGGCATTACGGCCAACCCGGCACTCGGCGGTGCGTCGGATCTGCTGGTGGCGCAGGGCGCGACGACGGTGCTGTCGGAGACGCCGGAAATCTACGGCGCCGAGCATCTGCTGACACGGAGGGCGGCGACGCCGGAGATCGCGCAGAAATTGATCGACCGCATTGCCTGGTGGAAGGACTATTGCTCCCGGACCGGCGGCGAACTCGATAACAATCCGTCGGTCGGCAACAAGGCGGGGGGGCTGACGACAATCCTCGAGAAGTCCCTGGGGGCGGTGGCCAAGGGTGGCACCAGCACACTCAATGGCGTGTATCTGTTCGCCGAACCGATCGACGCCAAGGGCTTCGTGTACATGGACACGCCCGGTTACGATCCCGTCTCGGCAACTGGTCAGGCGGCCGGCGGCGCGCAGATCATCTGCTTCACCACCGGGCGCGGTTCGGCGTTCGGCTGCGCTGGCGTGCCGACAATCAAGCTGGCAACGAACAGCGCGTTGTTCGAGCGCATGCGCGACGACATGGACGTCAATTGCGGCGACCTGATCAACGGTGTTCCGATGCCGGAAATCAGCCAGCGCATCCTCGATGCCATCATTCGCCACGCCTCAGGCGAGAAGGTGCGCAGCGAGATCCTCGGCTATGGGAACGACGAGTTCCTGCCCTGGCAGGTGGGCGCGGTGATGTAATTCCGACTTCAGAACGACTCGAACCTGACGCCGCCCCGACGCTCGCCCTTGAACGGGCGGCCGAAAAACAGCAGGCCCTTCCCCTTGAGGGCTGCACTGCTGTTCTTGACCAGAAGTTCGGTTCCGTCGTCGGAAACGATGGTGGTGCCGTTGGTACTCTGGTCGGTGAGCACGATCCCGGTGGGCTGCCTTTCGATCCGGCAATGGTTGCGGGATACGTGGACATCGGACAGGACCAGGTCGCTCTGCGGGTCGCGGCCGATGGTTGCGGCCGGACTGGTTTCCGAGACTTCCACGGTTTTCAGTCCGAAGTGCAGGTACAGGAAAGGGCTGATCGGCAGCGAATGCATCGAGGTTGGCCAGAACGACTCCCCGCCGTAGGCGCCGGAAGGGATTTCGCGGCGCCAGTCGATGGTGAACACAGCCAAGCCTGAAACCGTTTCCTTGAGAGGGCGGGCGAGTTTGCGCAGGTCCTGATTGAGTCCGTCGAGCATGGCTTGGGAAATCAGGATGGCGTCGTTGGTTTGCGCCAGTTGGGCCGCCAGTTCGCGAGCGTCGTCGGCGCCGTCCTTCGCGCGCTGCTTGACGACCCCCTGGTGGATGCCGACGCACAGGGCGAGTTTCTGGCGCGAAACCTGGGGCAGGACGGCGCACCGGTGCTGCATCTCGCAGGCACCCAGCAAGGCGGCGTCGGCCGATTCGAAGGTGACCAGCATGCCATTGTTGAAACGCAGGTTGATCTGCCCGCGATAGGCGGCCGACACGCGCTCAAGCCGGTTCAGGCGGCGTTCGATGGGATGTCCGGCCTGGGCGTCGTCGAACTCTTCCTCATCGGCATCGGTTCGCCTGACTCTGGCATGGAGGAAAAACTTGCTGCGTGATTTAAGCATGTCGACGGGAAACGGAACGTGTTCTTCTGATTGCCTTTTCAGACTGAATGGTAGCAGCATTCACACGATTTGCACGTGACATTTCACACAGGGGCGAAGAGCCGTCCCTGCCACGTTTCCCGCTCCTGCAGACGCGCGTCGAGCATGGCCGGAAAACGCGCAAGACGGATTCCCCAGTCGGGCGAAACCCGCTGTTCGGGCGGCACTTCGCTCCCCAATCTCTGTATCTTGATATGCGGGGGAAGGTGCTCGAGGATGTCGATCACGGCATCCAGATAGGACTCCGGACTCATCAGCGGAACGCTGGCCGGGTCCGCGCGATACTGGTTGGCCAGGCGGGTGCCGCGAATGATCTGCAGCTGATGGAACTTGAGCGCGTCGATCGGCAGGGAGGCGAGTGACTTTGCCCCTTCGATCAGGCTGGCGGGCGTTTCCCGGGGCAGTCCCAGCAGCAGATGGCCGGTAATGAACAGTCTTCGCCGGGCCGCTCTTTGGATGGCATCACGGGTGCAGGCAAAATCGTGGCCGCGCAGACACTCGCGCAGCACCTCGTCGTCGCATGATTCAATGCCGATCTCCAGTTCCACCGGAACGCGTTGCGACAGTTCAGCCAGATAATCCAGGGTTTCTTCGGGGAGACAGTCCGGCCGCGTGCCGATGACCAGTCCGGATATGTCCGGGTGGGCCAGCGCCGTTTCGTAAAGTGTCCTGAGACGGTCAAGATCGCCATATGTGTTGGAGTAGCTCTGGAAGTACGCCAGAAATTCCTTTGTCTCCGGATAACGGCGGCGCATGAAGGTCAGTCCGGTCTCGATCTGGTCGAGGATATTGCGTTGCTCGCGCAGGTAGCTCGGCGTGAAGCCGTCGTTGTTGCAGAAGGAACAGCCGCCGACGCCGAGGGTGCCGTCGCGGTTTGGGCAAGTGAATCCGGCGTCGATGGAAATCTTCTGCAAGCGGCCGCCGTGCTCGCGCTTCACCCAGTCGTTGTAGGCGTTGTAGCGGCGTTCGCGGAAGAAAGAGGGCGGAATTGCGGTGGCGTCCATGGTCGGGGCAAGGGGAAAGCGGGGGTGTCGCGCGTACAGATTATCCTGCACTTCGCGGTGCTCTGACCGCAGAACCGTTCAGGAGGTTTCCCTGTACATGAAGTCGCGAGTCAGGGGCAGCCTGTCGATCTGTGGTTTGTCGGCCTTGACGGCCAGGATCTGGTAAATCGACGTCCAGGCGTGATCGAACGAATAGGCGCAGCCGGCGAGGTACATGCGCCAGATGCGATAGCGCGTTTCGCCGACCATCGCGCGGATGCGCTCCGCGGCCGATTCGTAGCGTTGCGCCCAGTGCCTGAGCGTCAGGGCGTAGTGACGGCGCAGATTTTCCACGTCGGCGACTTCCAACCCGGCGGCGCTCATTTCCCGGACGGCCAGGCTGATGTGCGGCAATTCTCCGTGTGGGAACACGTAGCGGTGGATGAAGGTGCCGCCGCCCCAGGCCACTTCGCCCGAATCCGGGTCGGTCGACGTGATGCCGTGGTTGAGCGCGATGCCGTCGTCGGCCAGCAGATCGCGAAGCTTGGCAAAGTAGCCGCGCAGGTTTTTCAGTCCAACGTGCTCGAACATGCCGATGCTGGTGATACGGTCGAACTGGCCGTCCATATCCCGATAGTCGGCCAGCAGGACCTCGCAGCGATCGGACAGTCCGGCGGCGGCAATGCGTTCCCTGGCCAGTTCCCACTGGTGGCGGGAAAGGGTGATTCCGGTGCAGCGGGCGCCGAATTTTTCGGCGGCGCGCAGGATCAGCGCGCCCCAGCCGCATCCGATATCGAGCAGATGCTGGCCCGGCTGCAGGCGGATCTTGCGCAGCACATGGTCGAGCTTCTGCATCTGCGCCTGTTCCAGACTGTCCGTGCTGTCCTTGAAGTAGGCGCACGAATAGACCATGTTCTCGTCCAGCCAGATCCGGTAAAAGTCGTTGGAGACGTCGTAGTGGTAGGCGATGGCGTCTGCATCGATCTGCTGCGTGTGGCGCACGCTGCGTACCACGCGGCCGAATCGGCCGGTTGGTTTGACGGCGTGGCGAGCCAGTCCGGCGGCGACGGCGAAAATATCCTCCAGCTTGCCCTCGACGTCCAGCAGCCTTTCGACGTATCCCGACCCGAGGGAATCCAGGCTCGGCAAGAGCATGTGCGGCAATCCCGCGGGGGCGGTGACGCGGATGACGACCCTGACGGGGGCTCCGAGGTCGTAATGCTGGCCGTTCCACAGGGCGATGCGCACGGGAATGTCGTGGGTGCGCAGCCGCGCCGCGAGCTTCTCAAGACGCAATTGCCAGAACATCGGAGGCTTCTCCTGTGCGTGGTCCCTTGCTCACGATAGTAGAGGTGCCGGCCAGTCGCCAGTAATGGGAGATCGTGATATGCATAAATAGAATAAACAAATAAAGAAATAGACTTTGTTGTTCTATAAGTGATGGCTATAGTTCGGCTATCGCGTCTCCCACCGCATTCTTCAAGGAGCAATCAATGTCACGATCGATCCGTAATGTGCTGTCCGGCCTGCTGGCCTCGGCATTCGTGGCCGGAGCGCTTCCGGCCTTCGCGCAGGGTAGCCTGCTCAACGTGTCCTACGACGTCGCCCGTGACTTCTACAAGGACTACAACCCGTTGTTCCAGAAATACTGGAAAGATAAGTCTGGCGAGTCGATCGAGCTCAAGCAGTCGCATGCCGGTTCAAGCAAGCAGGTGCGCGCCGTAGCCGACGGACTCGAGGCCGATGTGGTGACGATGAACCAGGCGTCCGACGTCGATTTCCTGGTCGAGAAAGGGCTGGTGGTCAAGGACTACGCGAAGAAATTCCCGACCAACGCTTCGCCCTATACGTCGACGATGGTGTTCATCGTGCGCAAGGGGAATCCGAAGGGGCTGCAGGACTGGTCCGATCTCGTCAAGCCGGGCGTGCAGGTGATCCTGCCGCACCCGAAGAATACCGGGAACGGCCGATATTCCTACCTGGCGGCCTGGGGCTACGCGCTCAAGCAACCCGGTGGCAGCGACAAGACGGCGCAGGAATTCGTCGGCAAGCTGCTGAAGAACGCGCCGCTATTCGCCTCGGGCGGCCGGGATGCGACGACGACCTTCATGCAACGGCGGATCGGCGACGTGCTGGTGTCGTTCGAGAGCGAGGCGGAACTGATCGCCAAGGAATTCGGCAAAGGCGAGTTCGACGTGGTGTATCCATCGCTGTCGATCCTCACGGAGTTTCCGGTGGCCATCGTCGAAAAAGTGGTCGACAAGAAGGGGACGCGCAAGCAGGCGCAGGCGTATCTCGAGTACCTGTGGTCGAAGGAAGGCCAGGAGAACGCGGCCCAGAACTACCTGCGTCCGCGCGATGCCGAACTGCTCAAGAAATATGCCACGCAGTTTCCGGCGATCAAGACCTTCACTGTCGACGACGTGTTCGGTGGCTGGGCCAGGGCGTTTCCGGTCCACTTCAAGGACGGCGGCACGTTCGACCAGATCTATCAGAGCAAGTAGGCCACGATTCGGAGCGCAGGATTCATGAAACGCGTGCTTCCCGGCTTTGGCCTGTCCCTCGGCTTCACGCTGGCCTATCTTTCGCTGCTGATCCTGCTGCCGCTCTCGGGGCTGATCTTCAAGGCCAGTGCGCTGACCCTGGACCAGTTCTGGGCGGTGGCGACCGGGGAGCGGGCGATGGCTGCCTACCGGGTGACCTTCGGGGCGTCGCTGCTGGCGGCACTCATTAACGCGTTTTTTGGCCTTGTCGTGGCGTGGATCCTGGTGCGTTACCCGTTTCCGGGCAAGCGCCTGGTCGATTCCCTGGTGGACCTGCCTTTCGCGCTTCCCACCTCGGTGGCCGGCATCACGCTGGCGACGCTCTACGCCGGCAACGGATGGATCGGCCGCCATCTGGAGCCGCTCGGCCTCAAAGTGGCCTTCACGCCGTTGGGCATCGTCGTGGCGCTGACCTTCATCAGCCTGCCGTTCGTGGTGCGGACCCTGCAGCCCGTGATCGAGGATATCGAGCCGGAAGTCGAGGAAGCCGCGGCCACCCTCGGAGCCTCGCGCTGGCAGACCTTCGTTCGCGTGCTGTTGCCCGGAATCTTCCCGGCGCTGTTGACCGGTTTCACCCTGGCCTTTTCCCGCGCCGTCGGAGAGTACGGGTCGGTGATTTTCATCGCCGGGAACATGCCGTTGATTTCCGAAATCACGCCGCTGCTGATCATTTCCAAGCTCGAGCAGTACGACGTGGTAGGCGCGACGGCGCTGGCCTGCGTGATGCTGGCGATCTCCTTCGCCATGCTGCTGGCGGTCAATGGACTGCAGTGGTGGGCGGCGAATCGACATCACGGCAAAGAAAGGGTCAGCATATGAGCGCGACAATCGTACGCAAGGCCGCCGCCGAGCCGCGCTGGTTGCGGCTGACTCTGACCGCTGTCGGACTGGGCTTTCTGTTCTTCTTTCTGGCGCTGCCGCTGGTCGCGGTGTTTTCCGAAGCCTTTGCCGGCGGGTGGGGAGCTTACCGGGAAGCGCTGAGCCATCCGGAAGCGCTGTCGGCAATCGGCCTGACGGTATTCATTGCCGTTGTCGTACTGCCGTTCAACGTGGCCTTCGGAGTGGCTGCGGCGTGGGCGATCGCCAAATTCGACTTCCGCGGCAAGAGCCTGCTGATCACCCTGATCGATTTGCCATTCGCCGTGTCGCCGGTGGTGGTCGGCCTGGTCTTTTTGCTCATCTTCGGTGCGCAGGGCGTATTCGGGCCGTGGCTTTCGGATCACGACATCAAGATCGTTTTTGCCCTTCCCGGAATGATCATCGTGACCCTGTTCATTACCTTTCCGTTCGTCGCGCGCGAACTGATCCCGCTGATGCAGGCGCAGGGCAAGGACGAGGAAGAAGCCGCCGTGTCGCTCGGGGCGTCGGGGTGGCAGATGTTCTTTCGGGTGACCCTGCCGAACATCAAGTGGGGCCTGCTGTACGGCGTCATCCTCGCCAACGCCCGGGCGATGGGCGAGTTCGGCGCAGTGTCGGTGGTTTCGGGCCACATCCGCGGGGAAACGAACACGCTGCCGCTCCACGTGGAGATCGTTTACAACGAGTACAACGCGATCGGCGCCTTCGCCGCCGCTTCCGTGCTGGCGTTGCTGGCGCTGGTGACGCTGGTGGCCAAGACGGTCGTCGAGTGGAAGATGCGCCAGGAAACAGAAATGCTGGATACGGCGATGCCGCCTGAGAAAACGGAATGAAACCATGAGCATAGAGATCAACGGCGTTGGCAAGCGCTTCGGCAATTTTGTCGCGCTGGACAATATCAACCTGCATATTCCGACCGGCGAGCTGGTGGCGCTCCTGGGGCCGTCCGGTTGCGGGAAAACGACGCTGCTGCGCATCATTGCCGGCATGGAAACGGCGGACCCCGGGCACGTCAGCTTCGCCGGCGAGGAGGCCACCCACCTGCACGCGCGCGACCGCAACGTCGGCTTCGTCTTCCAGCACTATGCGCTGTTCCGGCACATGTCGGTGTTCGAGAACGTGGCCTTCGGCCTGCGCGTCAAGGCCAGGCACGAGCGGCCGTCGGAGGCGGAAATCCGCCGACGGGTGCTCGATCTGTTGAAACTGGTCCAGCTCGACTGGCTGGCCGACCGCTACCCTTCACAGCTTTCGGGCGGGCAGCGGCAGCGCATCGCGCTGGCGCGCGCGCTGGCCGTCGAACCAAAAGTGCTGCTGCTCGACGAACCGTTCGGTGCGCTCGACACCAAGGTGCGCAAGGAACTGCGTCGCTGGCTGCGCCGTCTGCACGACGAGATGCACATCTCCAGCGTCTTCGTCACGCACGATCAGGAGGAGGCGCTTGAAGTCGCCGATCGCGTGGTGGTGATGAACCACGGACGCATCGAGCAGATCGGTACGCCGGACGAGGTGTATTCAAGTCCCGCGTCCCCGTTCGTCTATCAATTCCTGGGTAACGTCAACGTCTTTCACAGCCGCCTGCACGGTGCCTGGGCAGAAGTCGGCCGCGACCCGTCGGAAGCGCCGGCGCACGACCGCAGCCAGGCCATGGCCTTTGTCCGCCCGCACGATATCGACATCGAGCATGCGCCGATAGCGGGAAGCATCGAGGCGACGGTTCAGGACGTACACGCCATCGGCCCGCTGGTGCGGGTCGAACTGGCGCATGCCTCCGAACTCGTCGAAGTGGAGTTGACCCGCGAACGGGCGAACGTCCTGCGCCTGGCCCGCGGGCAGGCGGTCTGGCTGAAGCCGCGCCAGATCAAGGTGTTCAACGTTCTTGGCGTGCCGCTGGAAGAGGGGGGGTCGGGGATCTGATTTCACCGACGACGAACGTCGCGAGTGCGGAAAAAAGGCAGGACAACGGGCTGATCGTCTCCGTTGTCCTGCCTGTGCCGGGCGTTTGCGCGTTTCGCCGCGGTCGCCGTGTTTGTTGGTTTGTCGTCAGTTCGACGCGGCGCGCAGTTTCTTGACGAATGCGCCGAATCCCTTCAACTCCCAGGAATCCCAGACCTTCTGCGTTGCCGCCTTGAACGGCGCCGGATTCGGCGTGGTGATCTGGAGTGTTCCGGCCTTCTTGTAATCGTTGAGAATCTTTTCTTCGACTTCGGTGGAAAGCTTGCGCTGGAGCACCGAGGCTTCCTCTGCGGCTTCCTTGATGGCCTTGCGGTCATCGGATGACAGTTTGTTCCAGGTTGTCTTGCTCATCAGGAAAGGGGCCAGACCGTAGCTGTGGTAGGTCAGGGCGAGGTACTTCTGGACTTCGTGCAATTTTTTCTGTTGGAAGTTGACCAGCGAATTTTCCTGGCCATCGACGAAGCCGCCCTTTACCGCGTCGTAGAGGTCGTTGAAGCTGACGGGGGTCGGCAACGCGCCCCAGGCGGACATGCTGTCCATCATCGCCTTGTCGGCTGTCGTTCGAATCCGGAGGCCGCGCAGGTCTTCAGGCTTGGTAATCGGACGTTTGCTGTTGCTGATGTGGTAGCTGCCTCCGTCCATCCATGACAGCACGACCAGCCCCTGGTTTTCGACCTTCTCGGCCAGATCCTGACCGACCGGGCCGTCCAAAATCTCCC
Source organism: Propionivibrio sp. (assembly GCA_029975435.1). Taxonomy (GTDB): domain Bacteria; phylum Pseudomonadota; class Gammaproteobacteria; order Burkholderiales; family Rhodocyclaceae; genus Propionivibrio. The sequence goes on from JARKPC010000203.1 coordinate 12,088, forward strand.
AGACCTTCTTCGGGGACGAAAAGGCATAGGGGAGACTGAAAGCCGCGACTTCGGGCACCACCGTCGCCAGCGTTCCGTGGAAATTGATGCTCATGTCGAGCTTGCCGGCTCTCAGGCTGGTCAGCATTTCGAGATTCTCGCCGACCTTGCCTCCAGGATTGACGTCGATGGCAAGCCGTCCGCCGCTCTTGGCGCCAGCCAGTTCGGCAAACTTCAACGCAGCGACGGCGCGTGGCGTACCGGCCTCGGCGTTGTGCGACAGGGTCAGTTTGGTGGCTTGGGCCAGCAAGGGGTTGGATATGGTCAGCAGCACGGCCGACAAGGCCAGCCAGGACGGGGTGTGCGATCGCTTCACGAACAGTCCTCCGGGTTGATGGTTCGAATGTGGACAAACGGCGTAATAGTAGTGTGTCCGTGGCCCGAACGCTACCCGGCATGCCGCTTTTCAGGAGCGTTTCCGCTTCCGAGAGTGATTCGATTTCCGACCTTCTAGGCTGAATTGATGGGTCGCCTTAAATGCTGTCCTTCCGTCTCCTCAGTTCGATGCGGCGCGCAGTTTCCTGACGAAGGCACCGAAGGGTTTGAGTTCCCAGTTGTCCCATACCTTTTGCGTGGCCGCTTTGAACGCGCCGATGCCGACCGTGTTTACCTTGACAGACGGCATGCCTTTGTACTCCGCCAGCAACTTGTCTGCGGAATCGGCCATCAGCTTGCGCTGGAGGACTGTGGCAGCTTCGGCGGATTCCTTGATGATCTTGCGTTCGTCGGCTGAGAGTCGTTTCCACGTTTCAGCACTGATGAGAAAAGGGGTTGCCTCGAACTTGTGGTTGGTGATCGAGATGTATTTCTGGACTTCGTGCAGCTTTGCCGAATGGATGTTGGCCAGAGGGTTTTCCTGGCCGTCGACATATCCCTGTTGCAGGGCGGTATACAGGTCGCTGAAATTGATGGGCACGGGTGTCGCTTCAAGCGCACGCACCAGATCCATGGTCGATTTGTCTGCCGTGGTGCGGATTCTAAGGCCCTTGATGTCGCCGGGGGCGTTGATTGGCCGCTTGTTGTTGGTCATCTGGCGAATTCCATTGTCCATCCAGGCCAGCAAGATCATTCCCTTTGCCTCGAATTTCTTTGCCAGTTCCTGGCCGATCGGGCCATCAAGTGTCTGCAGTGCGCTGGCTGAGTCGGAGAAAGCATACGGCAGCCCCAGCGCGGTAATTTCGGGAACCAGGAGCCCCGCCGGCCCTTGGGAATTGATGCTCAAATCAAGTTTTCCGGTGGTCAAGGAGGCCAGCATTGCCACTTCGTCGCCATGCTGTGCCGCCCCGCCGATTTCGACCGTGAGCGTACCCCCGCTCTTTTCCTTGAGCAGGGTCGCGAATTTGAGCGCGGCTTCGGATCTCGGGTTGCCGGGAGCGGCACCGTGTCCGAGTGATAGCCTGGTTTGGGCGTGGGCGGCGGGAATCAGACTGACGCCAATGGCGACTACTGTCGCGATCAAATAATCTCTGGCTTGTCGCATTTCATCATCCTCTTGGATAAACGAAGCAAAAAAGCAAAAAAATGAGCGATAACGAACAAGTCGTTATCGCTCGAGCACAGGAGGGCCGATTGGGTAGGGTCCTGCATGGATGGGGCTACAACGTTAGCGCTGGGACATAGGCGAAGGCGAGGGTGATGGCGAGGGCGACGGCGTAGAAGGGCATGAGCTCGCGCGAGGCCTTGAGGATGGAGACGTTGGCGATGGAACTGGAGATGAAGAGGGTGGTTCCGACCGGTG
>JARKPC010000116.1 GCA_029975435.1 Propionivibrio sp.
ATATATCGTTGTCAATATAGCCAATAATAAATCAAACGATGGGAATCGACACAATGATCAGCACCCAGAATCTAACCCTGCAATACGGCAAACGCATCCTGTTCAAGGATGTCAATATCAAGTTCACGCCCGGCAACTGCTACGGCCTGATCGGCGCCAATGGCACCGGCAAGTCGACGCTGCTGAAAGTATTGTCCGGCGAAATCGAGCCCAGTGCCGGCGAGGTGGTCATCACGCCCGGCGAGCGGCTGGCCGTGCTCAAGCAGAATCATTACGAGTTCGACGAGTTCGGCGTGCTGGAGACCGTCATCATGGGCCACGCCCGCTTGCACGCCATCATGCAGGAAAAGGAAACGCTCTGCGCCAAGCCGGATTTTTCCGATGAGGACGGCATGAAACTAGCCGACCTGGAATGCGAGTTCGCCGAGCTGAACGGCTGGGACGCCGAAACCGAAGCCGCCCGCCTGCTCAAAGGGCTCGGCGTGGCCAACGACCTGCACGATTTGAAAATGAAAGACCTCGATGCACTGGACAAGGTCAAGGTGCTGCTGGCGCATGCCCTGTTCGGCTCGCCCGACATCCTGCTGCTGGACGAACCGACCAACCATCTCGATGTGAACGCGATCAGCTGGCTGGAAGACTATCTATACGACTTCCCCAACACCGTCATCGTGGTGTCGCATGACCGCCATTTCCTCAACCAGGTCTGCACCCACATCGCCGATATCGATTTCGAAGCGATCCAGCTGTACGTGGGCAATTACGATTTCTGGCTGGAGTCGAGCCAGCTGGCGCTGCAGATGGCTAAAGACGCCAACAAGAAAAAGGAAGAGAAGGCCAAGGAACTGATGGCGTTCATCCAGCGGTTCAGCGCCAACGCCTCCAAGTCCAAGCAAGCCACCTCGCGCAAGAAACAGCTGGAAAAGCTGACCCTCGACGACATCCGCCCCTCCTCGCGCAAATACCCTTATGTTGCGTTCAAACCGGACCGCGAGGCCGGCAACCAGCTGCTGACGGTGGAAAACCTGACCGTGAACGTCGAAGGCGAGACCGTGCTGAACAACCTTTCCTTCATCGTCGCCAAGGGCGACAAAATCGCCTTCATCGGCCAGAACAACCAGGCAAAGACTGTCCTGTTCCAGGCCCTGATGGGCGAAATCGCGCCAGATGGCGGCGAGTTCAAGTGGGGCGTCACCACCTCGCAGTCCTATTTCCCAAAAGAAAACTCCGCCTTTTTTGACGGAGTGGAGCTTAATCTGGTCGACTGGTTGCGCCAATATTCGCGCGACCAGGACGAATCCTACATTCGCGGCTTCCTCGGCCGGATGCTGTTTTCCGGCGAAGAGACCCAGAAAGAGGCCCGGGTCATCTCCGGCGGCGAAAAGGTTCGCTGCATGCTGTCGCGGATGATGCTGAGCGGCGCCAACGTCCTGTTGTTCGATGAGCCGACCAACCACCTCGACCTCGAGTCGATCACTGCGCTGAACAACGGTCTGATCCAGTTCGACGGCACGATCCTGTTCGCCTCGCACGACCATCAGTTCGTGCAGACCATCGCCAACCGCATCATCGAGCTCACACCGGACGGGCTGAACGATTACAAGATGACCTACGACGAATATCTCGAGCAGGTCGCCGCCAAAAACCGATAACCCGGACTACTGGGCCAGCGGCATCCGCCTGAACGCCTCCTCAAATATCCGCTTCATCATCGATTCGGGACCGGAAGGGTCGTAGCCGTTGCTGATCGGCGGCGATTTGCGGTTGCGCGAGTCTGTGTACTTCCAGACGTCGCGGCCGGCTTTCGCGTCATAAAGCCGGATCGCCAGCTCCGCACAGTCGGAGACATAATGCCCGGCCGGTACATAGACGACACGGGTGCGCGGCACGTCGGTCCAGCCTTCCGACTCGGTGCCGTCGGAATGTTTGCGTTTATAGGAAATGCGTTCGGTATAGGACTCCGTCTTCATGTAGGCCTCATGCCATTCTAAAAACCAGCCGTAGTCCCGGACGTCGAGGTACAGCACCAAATCGACATGCTTGCCGAGTTCGCGCTGCAGCAGCGCCGCGTAGCCGGGCGACAGGGGGTCAACCGGCTCGGTCACCGCCGGATCGGCTTTGATCTGTTTGATGACATAATCGAGATTCACCAGACGGTGCCGCGCCAACCCCTGCAGTTTCCCCCGCAGCATATCGGGGATTTTGTCGGCCGCATAGGGAAACCGGTTGAACTTGTTGCGGCCGCTGGTGTCATATCCCTCGTAGGCGAATTTGGGCTCCATCAGCAAGACAAACTTGGGCGTGGCAAAATTGTAGTCGGCGTCGCGCCACTCGGACTGCGCCGCATAAGCCGGCTGGCAAGCCAGGACAATCAAGACCAAGACCCCCGCAAGGAACCCGCCGAAGATTTTTTTCATTTCTTTTTCCCTCCGTTGAAATAAGAACCCGGCAGCAACGCCGGGTTCTTTTGTTTCATCATGCGACCCCCTCAGTCGAGCAGATAAAAGATCTGTACGATATCACCGGCCTGCAGGCAGTCGAAACCAAACACGATATTGCCGTCCTCGAGCAAATACGAAGGGCGGTATTGGAGCTTGCCCTTGACAAAAACCTGGAATAGCGCTTCCTGTGGATACTCGGTCTTGACTGCGGTCATTCGGTCTGTGGCGATAAAGGATTGTTCAACAATACGCATATTTGCATCCCTCCAGCAGAAATATTCATCACAACCGGTGGCAAGTCCTCTTTACTCGATTCCCAGCGCCCGCGAAACAATGACCCGCAGGTCGTCGGCGCCGAGGCGGCGCGGACTGTTGGGCAGCAGCCGGAAGGTCACGGCGTCCTTGACAATCGGTTCCAGCGCCTGGGCCGGCACGCCGACTTCCGCCAGCGTCGTAGCGATTCCGAGGTCCTGTTTCAGTTCCTCCACCGCGGCCACGGCGTAAACGGCGGCATCGCGCGCCGACAGTCCGGCGACGTCTTCACCCATCGCGACCGCAATCTCGCGGAACTTCGGATAGTTGGCCATCAGGCAGTATTCCATGACATACGGCAGGATGATCCCGTTGGCCGCTCCATGTGAAATGCCATACTGGGCTCCCACCGGATGAGCGATGCCATGCACGGCGCCCAGGCCGGCATTGGTAAAGGAAATGCCGGCGATCAGGCTGGCCAGCGCCATGTTGCTGCGCGCTTCCAGGTTCTCGCCGTTGGCGCAGGCCTGCCGCAGGTTCTCGGCAATCAGGCGAATCGCGGTGAGTGCCATCCCGTCGCTGATCGGATTTGCCTTCAGCGCGACATAGGATTCGATGGCATGCGTCAGCGCATCCATGCCGGTAGCGGCGGTGACCGCCGGTGGCATGCTCACCTGTACCAGCGGGTCAATGACTGCGTAGGCAGGCATCTGAAAATCATGGCCGATACCGATCTTTTCCTTGGTCGCCTTGTCAGTGGTCACGGCCGAAGCGGTCACCTCGCTGCCGGTGCCGGCCGTGGTCGGCACGCAGATCAAGGGAACGCCGCGCTGGACAAACGTCTTTTTCGCCCGCATATAGTCGGCGATCGAGCCGCCGTTGGCCCAGACCAAAGACATCGACTTCGCGGCATCCATCGGACTGCCGCCGCCATAGGCGATCACCGCATCGGCGCCGAACTCTCCCAGCGCCGCCGCGCCCCGGTCGACTGTATCGATACTGGGGTCCGCTTCCACTTCGGAAAACATCTGCGTGGCGATAGACAAACCGGCCAGATCGGCCAACAGCTCCTGCAACTGAGGC
>JARKPC010000121.1 GCA_029975435.1 Propionivibrio sp.
GCGATGGTCGGTCTCCGCGATGGCTTGGACGTTCGCGTCACGAGCCGACTTTACGATGGCGCTTTGTATGGCGTTCATGCGGGCACGCGCTCAACGTGGACCACGGATGGGCACATCTGGAGCGTGCGGATGACGCCTGCCGCGAAATCGAAATGGTGCGTGTACCTGATGCAGCGAGACAACTGGTGGCGTGTGGGACGCTGCAAGCTCTACACGACCTGGGGTTTGGGGGTGAAACAGCGGTTGATGATGGAAAGCGGCGATGCCGCCTGGCTGCTGGGCATCTATGAGTCGAAAGATGACGCCACGCTGGCAGAACAGATCGTCTCGGTGGCCTACGGCATTCCGACAACCTTCTGGAACGAGACTGCCGCATCACGCCGCACCGACGCGATGATCCGGCGAATCTATGACCAGTTGGACTTGGATGAACTGGAGCGTTCGGCGCGCCGAGCGCTCAGCGACCATCATCGCAGTGTGTTCCATCCCTTCGTGACTCGCGGCCAGACCGGACACAAGCATACGGAGCGCGCTTCACTGCTTGTGCGCGCTTGCAATCTTCTGCCGGAAGCGATGGCCGTCCCACTGCCGCTGAAGGGCCAGGCGGTCGAGTGGGCGCCGATTCGAGTTGTGGATGTTCAGCCATATCGTGGCATTGTGTACTCGATGGGCGTCGACCGCTATCACCACTACGTCGCCGACGGGATCGTCACGCACAACTGCTTCTACGGCTGGAAGGAAGGCGCCGCGCACCAGTTCCTAGGGCCGAACAACGCCGTCGACGTGTGGAGCGTCAAGAAGGTCAATCCGAACAAGATGATTCACTTGACGGAGAAGCCCGTCGAGTTGGCCGTGCGGGCGATGCAGTACTCGTCGCGTGCGGGTGAGAATGTCTTGGACCTCTTCGGCGGCAGCGGCAGCACGCTCATCGCCGCCGAGCAGACGGGCCGGCGTGCATTTCTGATGGAAATCGACCCGCTGTACTGCGATGTGATCGTCCAAAGGTTCGAGGACTTCACCGGCAAGAAAGCCGACCGAAAGCCGGGCATTGTTGAGCCACAACCTGCGGAGGCCCCTCAATGAGCGTGCGCGCGGAAGAACTCCGCGATCTCGGCCTTGCCTGCCTGCCCCGTGGCGACGGCCATCGCCAGGTCGTAGAGACTGCCCTTCGGAGCGTCGATTTCGATGCCGTTGAGATCGAGAAAGACCAGCGCCGCCACGGCGCCGGTCCGCTTGTTGCCGTCGAGGAACGGATGGTTCTGCACCAGGTGGTACAGGTAGGCGGCGGCCGTCTCGAACAGGTCCTTGTGCAGGTATTCGCCGCCGAACGACGCGCGCGGCTGCGCGACCGCCGAATCGAGCAGCCCCAGGTCGCGCACCCCATGTTCGCCGCCGTACAGATCGACCTGACCGGCGTGCAGCGTCAAGACGTCTTCGGTGCTGAGGAAATCGGTCACCAGCGACTACTCCGCCAACCGTCGGAGATCATCGCCGAACTTGCGGTTGATCTTCTTGAGCGACGCGCGGAGCTTCTGTTGGCGCGGCTTATCGCGGACCGGCGAGATGAGAATCGAATCGCCGTTGGTCGAAAGCTCCAGCGGTGTGTCGGCGGAAATCTGGAGCATCTCCAGGATCGGCTTGTCGATCACCAGCGCCAGGCTGTTGCCGTGTCGGATCAAGGTCTTGGGCATGGCGGTCCCTCCCCTTCGGATACACATAGTATACACCGCCCCGCCGTCCCGGGCAAGGCGGGAATGGGCATCGCCAAACCACAACCCGGGGAACCCGCGTCGTGATCTACCTCGCCTCGCCGTACACGTCCGACAATCCGGCTGTTCGCCAGCAGCGCTTCGAGGCGGCCTGCTGCGCTGCG
>JARKPC010000141.1 GCA_029975435.1 Propionivibrio sp.
CCGTTCCTGCATGCTGTTGCCGGGCACCCACTCCAAGTGGGCGCAGATCGAAAACGGCAGGATCGTCCGCTACGCCACCTATCTCACCGGCGAACTGTTCGCCGTGCTCAGCAAGCACTCCATCCTCGGCCGCCTGATGCCTGCCGAGAGCGAGGGCAAGAAGGATACAGATGCAGCCGCCTTCGAACTCGGCCTGGCCACGGCGCGCGCTAGCGGTCCTGGCGACTTCACCCACCAGATCTTCGGTACGCGCACGCTTGGCCTCACCGGGCGGGTCCCTCCGGCCGGATTGGCCGACTACCTTTCCGGCTTGCTGATCGGTCATGAACTGGTTTCCGGAATGGCCGGTGCCGGCGACCTCGCCTCGATACCTCTGGTGATGATTGGTGCGCCGGTGCTCTGCGAGCGCTACGCCGAGTCGCTCAAGGCCTTCGGCAAGACCGCCGACGCCGTGCTCGACAACACGGCGCCTGTGGGCCTGTGGAACCTGGCACTGGCCGCTGGCCTGGTCGGCGCGAACTGAGCGAAGGAGATTACAGCATGAGCCAACTTACCGTCGAACAGCGTTTCGTTGCCGCCAGTGACCAACTGCCGCTGGTGGCGATCCTGCGTGGCATTACCCCGGGCGAATCGGTCGCGATCGGACTCCGCCTGTACGAAGCGGGTTTCCGCCTGATCGAGGTGCCGCTCAACTCGCCGGAGCCGTTTAAAAGCATTGCCGCGATCCGCCAGGCGCTGCCTGACGACGCCCTCGTTGGCGCCGGTACCGTGCTGACCGTCGATCAGGTCCGCGAGCTGAAAGACAGCGGTGGCGAACTGACCGTGATGCCGCACGCCGACACGGTCGTGATCCGGGCGGCCAAGGCGGCCGGGATGGCCTGTACCCCCGGTGTGGTGACACCGACGGAGGCGTTTGCCGCACTCGCGGCCGGTGCCGATGCGCTGAAGATTTTCCCGGCTGAACTGGTGACGCCGGCAATTCTCAAGGCGATTCGCGTAGTCCTGCCCAAGGGCACGCGTCTGCTGCCGGTCGGCGGTATTACGCCGGACAACATGCAGCCGTACGTCGATGCCGGTGCCACTGGCTTCGGCCTGGGTTCGGCGCTTTACAAGCCGGGAATGACCGCCGAACAGGTCGCGGCGGTTGCCGTCCGTTTCGTGGCAGGCTGGCGCGTTTCGTTGACACTGTGCCCGAATCAAAGTACCGAGCCGGGGATCTGTCACTGATCCCTCCAAGCAAGAGTTGAGGGTATTAGTTGCCCCCTGATTCATATGTCAGAAGACATCGGTCGGCGGACGGTGTATTTCATGAACGACTGCTGAGCGGCGAGCAGAGCGTTAGGCTGTAGCGTTAGCTGCGCCGGTGATAGCTTCTGTTCGTCAGAACTTACTGAATCGGCCGCGGCCATATGGAATAACTCGGTGATGCTTGGCCGCGTCCATCAAAATCCGAATCTATGGCTGCAATCTCCACCTTCTTAACAACACCGACTGAAAGCTTGGCAAAACGGGGGCGACCATCTATGTGAATTCGGCGGATAGGGAAGCTGCCGTTCAAGGTGATTTTCGACAGAGCGGCGGGTAACCGGAACATTGCCGCCTGACACGGGCTATCAGGTCAACGACGGATCAGGCCGAGCAGCTCTCAGTCAGCTATGACTCCGTACGACCTTTCAACTCAGAAATCAGCCACTGGGTCATCAAGGCGATGAACGTCTCCTTGGGGTCGCCTGCACTCAGTGGCGAATGGCAGCTTCCGGTAGCGGAATACCCGTTCGGCCAGTGCAGCAGGGGCCGGGCGCAGGCGCGAGCAGGCTAGCAGGTGAACCTCCTGCAGGCGTTCGATACCCGGATACACGTCGCCATCCGAATCGTCAATGTGTTCGAGCGCCGATTCAGCCTGCGTGATGGCCTGTTCGATGAGTTCGACGAGTTTGGCATCGCTGCTGTCGATGCGTTTTTCCAGCACTGCGGCCAGTTCGGTGAGGCGTTCGCCGTACTGCCAGGCATCGCGCCAGTCAACATAGCCCCGGGTTCTCGTGGCCTGGTTGATCAGGCTGCGCAGATCGGCGATGCCGCGGCTGTCACGGCCCTTGGCGGCCAACAGCAGGCGGTCGCGCAGATTTGGGTCGCGTTTCGCCGCGTCGATCAGCGTGTCGCGCAATTCGCTTTCCGGGAGCGTTACTAGGGAAATACCGAACAAGTCGCCGCATCACGTTGTCGTGAAGGCGAATTGAGACGAAATGTTGATGCGATTGCATTTTTCATTGGACAAACGGCCGTTTTGTGGCCGGGAAACGGGATTTCTTCCCGCCTTCCGGCTACGTTGGGCGCACTGCTCCTGTCAGAGGTCGTCCCCATTTGTTGAGATTGAGCATGGCCAGCATGGCGAAAGCCCGGTTAGCGTTCTTGGCGAGTCCGCGATAACGCGCCTTGGCGAATCCCCAGAGGCGCTTGAGCGTGAGGAAAGGGTGCTCGACCTTGGAGCGCACACTGGATTTTCTCCGGTTGGTGGCTTTGTCGGTCTCCGTCAGCGGACGGTTTTTATAGGCGCGCTTGTTGGTAAAGTCTTTCGCCTGCGGCGCCAGTTTCCTGAGCCGTTCCCGTTGCACCGTGCCGCGGTAGGCACTATCCCCGTAGAACCGTGTTTCTCCGCCATGCAGCAGATTCGGCACTTCATGGCTGTCATGAACGTTGGCGGCCGTGACACTCGCGTGATGCACCAATCCGGTCTTGCTGTCGGCGCCAATGTGCAGCTTCATCCCGAAGTGCCAATCGTTGCCTTTCTTGGTCTGGTGCATCTCCGGGTCGCGGCTCTTGTCCTGGTTCTTGGTCGAGGGCGGCGCGGCAATCAAGGTCGCATCGACAATCGTGCCCCCAGAAAGCTTCATGCCGTTGGCCATCAGCAATTCACCGACCTTGGCAAAGAGGGCGGCCCCCAAGTGGTGGGCTTCAAGCAGATGACGGAAGTTCATCAGGGTCGTGGCATCCGGCACCCGCTCTCGTCCCAGATCAATCCGGCAGAACTCACGGAACACCGGCACATCGTACAACGCATCCTCGCAGGCCACATCGCTCAGGTTGAACCAATTGGCGAGGCAGTACATCCGCAGCATCCGTTCCAGCCCCACCGGCGGCCGTCCGTTGCCCGCCTTCGGGTAATGCGGTTCGATCACCGCGCAGAATTCCGACCACGGCATCAGCCCTTCCATGCGCGCCAGAAACTCCGCCTTGCGCGTCGCTCGGCTGTGCTTCTCGAATCCTCTGGTTGCCGCCAGCGTTAGTTGCTTCATCGTTGTAACCCTCGTGACCAGAATCCTCTGTCAGACTATATGACGAAAGAATCGTTCACTATTTCTGATACTTATTCGGTGTTTCCCTAGGTATTTTCGGAGCATGTCGGACTTGCTGACGCGTTTCTTCTTCGGCGTTTTGGACTCGTCGGCATGGAACACTTCCTCGCCTCCGTTTTCGAGCCAGGCCAACCCGAGCGCTACCGCGTGCTTACAGAATTCGCCATCCTCTCCGACGGGGCAGGTGCAGTCGTAGTCCAGTTCGCCGTCGCAGTTCGTGAGTTCGACGTGGTACGGATGGGTGCCGGTGACCGTGGCGCTGATCGTATCGCCATCCTCGTCGATGGTGCCGACGGCGCCTTCGTGAAAATAGGCCATGCCGCGCGCGAAGGTTTTTTCGGAGGCGAGGGCGCGGATGGCGTCGAGGGAAATGTGTGGGGATGGCATGTCGGTTGAGAGGCAGGGTGGTCAGGCTGTCGGTTTTATCACAGACCGCCGCATTGTCGCAGTCGTGTTCGTGATCCGACAAACGCAGAATACAAAATAACTACGTAAAAACCGAGTGTTATAGATTAACTCCGGCATGGCACAACCATTGCTGTCTGTAGGTCGACCAGTGATCGCGGAGAACGATGTGGGCCTACAGACGACGGAAAAAACGGTTGCCATGGCTTTCCCGGCGGCGGGCGGCGGGTGCAGTGCCGGCAGTTGCGGTTCCTCCACGGCGCAGATGAGCGCGCTGCCCGATGCGATCCGCGCGAGGGTCGCGGACCATCCGTGCTATTCGGAAGATGCGCATCACTACTTCGCGCGCATGCACGCGGCGGTGGCGCCGGCGTGCAATATCCAGTGCAACTACTGCAACCGCAAGTACGACTGCGCCAACGAATCGCGCCCCGGCGTGGTTTCGGAAGTGCTGACGCCGGAACAGGCAGTCAGGAAGACGCTGGCCGTCGCGGCGGCGATTCCGCGGATGTCGGTGCTCGGCATCGCCGGGCCGGGCGACCCGCTGGCCAATCCGCAGCGCACCTTCGCCAACTTCCGCCAGCTGGCCGAGAAGGCGCCGGACATCAAGCTGTGCGTATCGACCAACGGCCTCGCGCTGCCGGAATGCGTCGAGGAACTGGCCAGGCACAACATCGAGCACGTGACGATCACCATCAACTGCGTCGATCCCGATATCGGCGCCAAGATCTATCCCTGGATCTTCTGGAAGAACCGGCGCGTACGCGGCCGCGCGGCCGCCGCCATTCTCATCGAGCAGCAGCAGAAGGGGCTGGAAATGCTGGTGTCGCGGGGCATCCTGGTCAAGGTCAACTCGGTGATGATTCCCGGCGTCAATGACGAGCACCTCTAGGAAGTCTCGCGCATCGTCAAGGCCAAGGGGGCGTTCCTGCACAACGTCATGCCGCTGATCGCCGAAGCCGAGCACGGCACTTTTTATGGGTTGATGGGGCAGCGCAGCCCGACGGCGCAGGAACTGAAAAACCTGCAGGACGCCTGCGAGGGCGACATGAACATGATGCGCCATTGCCGGCAATGCCGTGCCGACGCGGTCGGCATGCTCGGCGAGGATCGCGGAGCGGAGTTCACTTTGGAGAAGGTCGAGGCCATGGAGATCGACCACGAAGCGGCACTGGCGCGCCGGTTGGCGTTCCGCGAGCAGGCCCGTGCCGAACTGGAAGCCCGGCGCGCGCGTGCGCATGCTGTCCCGACAGGTGCACAGGTCATCTCCCTGCATCGGCCGCCGCGCAAACCGGCCGGCCGGGCGGTATTGATGGCCGTGGCGACCAAGGGATCGGGCCTGGTCAATGAACATTTCGGCTATGCACGGGAGTTCCTGATCTATGAAGCGACGGAGTCCGGCGCGCAGATGGTCGGCCATCGCCGGACAGACAAATATTGCGGCGGCAGCGAGACGTGCGGGGACGGCGACTCGCGCATCGAACGCATCGTTCGGGCTCTCGACGGCTGTGAGGTCGTGCTGTGCGCGCGGATCGGGTACGAACCGTGGAGCCGCCTGGAGGCCGCGGGCATCAGACCGGACGCCGAGCACGCCATGGAACCGATCGAAGAAGCCGTGATGGCCGTGTGGCGGGAGATGCTGAAGGCCGGGAAGCTGCAGTCGGCGGCCCCGGGGGAGAGACGGGCGTGAGGTGGTTTTTTCGGCGGTGTTTGAACCCCCCTGTCCCCCCTTGTCAGGGGGGGACGGATTCGGAGAGCTTTGCTCCTCCCCTGATAGGGGGAGGTTGGGAGGGGTTCTCGGCGGTCGAATCAACACAAGGTGGAATCCGATGTCCCTGAAAATCATTGAGACCTGCGTCAATTGCTGGGCGTGCGAACCGCTGTGCCCGAACGGCGCGGTGATCGCCGCCAAGCCGCATTTCATTATCGACGCGCACAAGTGCGGCGAATGCCTGGGGGATTTTGAAGAACCGCAATGCGCCGCGATCTGCCCGATCGAGGGGGCGATCATCGATGCGCTCGGCAATGCGATCAATCCGGCCGGGTCGCTGACCGGCATCCCGCCCGAGCGTTGGGCCGCGGTGCGGGCGGAAATTTCGGTGCGCTGAAGTTCTGAAGAAAGGAGTGATATGCCCAAAGCAAACGTGACCTTCGAGGACGTCGGCGTCACCGTTTCGGTGCCGGCGGGGACGCGCCTGATAGAAGTATCGGAGATCGTCGGCGCCGGCATCGTTTACGGTTGCCGCGAAGGTGAGTGCTGCACATGCCTGACCCGGGTCATGTCCGGTTACGAGAATCTGGCTGCACCGTCGACGCTGGAAGACCAGGTCCTGAAGGACAATCTGGTCCCGCGGCATCATCGCCTGGCTTGTCAGGCGCAGGTTCTCAAGGGAGAGGTCGTCGTCAAGCCGGCCTGACGTATTGCCTTGATTGCCAACGCTTCGTTCGTCGCCAGAGCCGAAGCGGCTTATCTGGGGCTGGCCGTCGGTGACGCCCTGGGGGCGACCGTCGAATTCATGACGCCGCGCGAGATCGCACGCCAGTATGGCGTGCATCGCGAGATCCGTGGTGGGGGCTGGCTCAACCTCAAACCCGGGCAGGTTACCGACGACACGACAATGGCATTGGCGCTGGGCCGGGCGATCATCGCCGACGGCGGCGAGGTCAAGGCGATGTCTTGCGCATCCGCCTTCGATGCCTGGATGCGCGGCAAGCCGGTCGACATCGGCAACACGGTGCGGCGCAACCTTATCTCGTTTCGGCGTTCGGGGAATCCGGAAGCGCCGCCGTCGGAACATGACGCGGGCAACGGTGCGGCGATGCGCGTGGTTCCGGTGGCATTGGCCTCGCTGGCGTGGAACGATGACGAGGTTCGCGCCGCGGTACGTGCGCAGTCACACGTTACTCATAACAATCCGGTGTCGGACGCGGCTTGCGAACTGATCGTCCTGTCGGTACGCGATTTTTTGTGCGGTAACCCGTTGCGCCACGTGTATCGCCGGCATATCGCCCCCACGATCGACAGGTTCCCGGAGTTCGCCTATCGCCGTCGCCGCCGCGAAAATCCGAGCGGGTGGATTGTCGACACCATGCAGGCCGTGCTGCAGTCCCTGATGGACGCCGACAGTTTCGAGCACTGCCTGGTGGACGTGGTCAATCGCGGCGGGGATGCCGATACCACGGGCGCCATCGCCGGCATGCTCGCCGGCGCGTTGTACGGCATGGAGGCGATCCCGCAACGCTGGCTGAAAGCGCTCGACCCCGCCGTGCACCGGGCGTGCCGGGAGCAGGCCAGGGTTCTGGTGTCGATCGCGGAGAATCGGCATCCCGGGGCTAACCGGGATTCCGATGGGGGCACAACAAGCCGGCGTCCGGCCAGTGCCGCAATGACGTCGGGCTGACTACTTCGTGCCCGACAACCGCTTCACTCCCGCCACGAACCGCTGCAGCGTTGCCGACAGCACCCCGCGCGGCAAGGTGATTTCGATCAGCCGGAACTGCCCGCGTGCGGCAAAAGCTTCGTCGAGTGCCGCCTTGAGTCCGGCGCGGGTGCTTACCCGCATCCCGTGCCCGCCGAGTCCTGCCGCCATCTCGGCATATCCCCAGTGGCCGAGGTCGTTGAACGACGATTCCGGCTGGAAAGTGCGCAGCATCTCCCAACTCGAATTGTTGAACAAAAGCACGATTGGATCCCAGCCATAACGCTTGCAGTTGCCGAGTTCCCAGCCAGTCATCTGGAATGCGCCATCACCGACCATGATCAGCGGCCGCTGGCCGGTGGCGGCCTGCAGGCCGAGTCCGGCAGGAACGCCGTAACCCATGGTGGCGTAATAACCGGGGGCGACCAGCGGGGTGAATTCGATCTCCATGGCGGTGAACAGGCAGTCGCCCATGTCGGCGGCGATCGGCATTTTCCCGTGGATGGCCATCAGGTCATTGACGGCCGTGGCAATGTCGGTCGGGCTGATCGATTCGTCGTCGGCAACGAGTCCGGACGGGAAGGATTGCCGTCTGGCCGGGACCGGTTTGCTCTCGCCGGGTGCGGTCTCCAGCATGCGGTCGACGAGCGCCGCGAGCGGGATCTGCGGGTAGGTGTGGTAACCCAGGGTGACCTGGCCGTCGAGCGCCTGGATCGTCTTGCGCAGATCGATCCGGGTTTCGGAGACGGCGAAATTGGTGTCGCTGAGGATTTCGCCGAGCAGGAACAGGCCGTCAGATTCCTCGACCATGCGCGTGACTTCGGGCAACCCAGCCACGCCCATGTAGGTGCCGACCAGCGAGGTGTCGTGCTCGACCAGCAGCCCGCGCCCCATGAAACTGGTCACCACCGGAAGGCCGAGTCGGCGCGCCAGTCGCGCCACCTTTTCTTCCAGCCCGAAACGTCGCACCTCGACGCCGGCCATGAGCACCGGCGATCTGGCCTGGCGCAGGCGCGAGAGAATTTCCGCGACGCAGGCGTCGAGCGCCTCACCGTCCGGCGCCGGTTCGTCTGCAGGCACGACCGCCGCGCACGGTTGCGCCACCATGTCGCGCGGAAGTTCGATATAGACTGGCTGCGAATGGCGCAGGCAGTTCGCCAGGACGCGGGCGATGTCTGCCGGCGCGCGCTCGGCATCGTCGAGCCGCACCTGATCGCAGGTAATCTCCTTGAACATCTGGTACTGTGAATCGAGCGTCTTGGCCTGATGGTGCAGCAGCAGCCCGGAGCGCGATTCCCCTTTGCCCGGCCCGCCGGACAGCACGACGACCGGTGATTTTTCTGCATACGCGGCGGCCACGGCATTGACCATGTTCAGCGCGCCGGCGCCATAGGTGACGGCCGCGACTCCCAGCCCCATCGTAATACGTGCCGAAGCATCCGCCGCAAAACCGACCGCCGGCTCGTGCGACAGCGTATAGAGCGGCAGGATCTTCGTCTGCTCGATGATGCGGAAGAAGGGCAGGGCGAAATCGCCGGGGATGCCGAAGATCTGGCGGGCGCCGTGGTCCTTGAGGGCTTGAAGGAGAGATTCGGTGAGGTTCATGGGGGTCAGCCTGAAGTTGTTCAGCCGATAGTCTGGCGCACTTTTCCGGCAACTGGCGTTCATGTTGTGGACGAAAACCCTTGTAAAATGCACAAAACGTGCACAACAAGAGGTGCAAATGCAAACCATAACGCTCGACCGCTACGACCTCGCCTTGCTCGACGCGCTGCAGCGCAACGGCAACGCAACCAATGCCACTCTCGGCACCTCGGTCAACCTCTCCGCATCGCAGATCAGCCGCCGTCTGCAACGCCTTGGCGAGACTGGCTTGATCGCCGGCTATGCCGCTCTGCTCGACCCCGTGGCCATCGGCCTCGGCGTGACGGCTTTCGCCCATGTCATTCTCGAACGCCACGGAAAGACGCAATCGGATGCCTTCGAAGCCGCCGTATCGGCCATCCCGGAAGTGCTGGAGTGCTTTTCCGTCACGGGCGACGCCGACTATTTCCTGCGCATCGTCGCCCCGGACCTGCAGGCGTTCTCCGAACTCATGATGAAACGCGTGCTGCGCCTGCCCGGCGTAGCGCACATCAAGAGCAACATCGCCCTGCAGAAGGTCAAGCAGACCCACGTGCTGCCGTTGGATCACGTGGCGCAACCGGTCCGCGCACAGCGGCAGATCAGGTACGCGGGCGGGTAAGCGGCAGAATCGCCGATTGCGTTGCCGAAGCGTCCGAACCGGCTTACCCTATCTGTTTTTTTCACCGAGTGCATCGAGCATGAACATCGAACAGATCGACGTCCTGAAACAACGTGTGCTGACGGGCGGCGGGATTACGCCGGAAGAAGCGCTCGCCCTGTCGCAGACCGAAGAGAAGGAGGCGTTGTATGCCGCCGCCGACGCGATCCGCGCGCATTTCATGGGGCCCGTGGTCGACATGTGCTCGATCATGAATGCCCAGTCGGGGCGCTGTTCCGAGGACTGCAAATGGTGCTCGCAGTCGCGCCACTTCAAGACCGGCGTGCCGGAATACCCCCTGGTCAGCGTGGACGAGGGCGTGAAGCAGGCACTCGACAGCGCCCGCCACGGTGTTGGGCACTTCTCGCTGGTCACCAGTGGCCGGGCGCTGAAACCCAAACAGGTCTCCTTGGCGTGCGCGATCTACGAAGCCATCGGCCGTGAGAGCCCGATCCGGTTGTGCGCATCGATGGGACTGTTGCGCACGCCGGAACTGAAGAAACTCAAGGATGCCGGGGTAGTGCGCTATCACTGCAACATCGAAACCGCCCCGTCCCATTTCCCCAGTCTTTGTACCACGCACACCTTCGAGGACAAGCGGCGCACCATCCGCGAGGCCATGGCGGTTGGCATGCAGGTGTGCAGCGGAGGGATCTTCGGCTTGGGTGAAACGCTGGCGCAGCGCATCGAAATGGCCTTTGCGCTGCGCGAGATCGGCGTCGATTCCATCCCGATCAACATCCTGAACCCGATCGAAGGCACGCCGCTGCATGGCAGTCAGCGGCTTCCAGACGACGAAATCCTTGTCAGCATCGCGCTATTCCGCTTCATCAATCCGACGGCTCACCTGCGCTTCGCGGGTGGGCGGAACCTGATCGCCGGGATTCAGGAAAAGGCGCTTGCGGCGGGCATCAGCGCGGCCCTGGTGGGCGACTTGCTGACCACCCTTGGTGCGGGGATCGAGCAGGACAAGGCAATGTTCCGGCGCTTGGGGCGGGCATCCGTCGCCGATTAGCGCCCATGAGCCTGCGGTCCCAGCGGAGTTCCCAGCATGCTGCTTTTCGAGATCCTTGCCGAACAGCGTATCCGCGAGGTGATCGACCGGGGCGAAATGAACGATCTGCCCGGTGCCGGTCTGCCGATAGAGTTCGATGACGAGCCATTCGTCTCGCCCGAACAGCGGATGGTCAATCACATCCTGAAACGTGCTGGTCTCGTCCCCTCCGAAGT
The DNA here is from genome assembly GCA_029975435.1 of Propionivibrio sp. Classification (GTDB taxonomy): domain Bacteria; phylum Pseudomonadota; class Gammaproteobacteria; order Burkholderiales; family Rhodocyclaceae; genus Propionivibrio. The sequence goes on from JARKPC010000141.1 coordinate 10,692, forward strand.
CTCCATGCGCCAGGCGATCGGCCGGCTGCGGGAAGAAATCCGGCGCCTGCCGCAGGACGATGTGAACACCGAATCCCGGCGGCGCGAACTCACGTATCTTCTGGTGAAAGCGGCCGAAGAGCGTGCGCTTGCTTGAAGGGGCCGCTTGAGTCCGAAAGGCAAACCACCCGATTGCGCCCCTCACGCTTGGCCGTGTAGAGTGCTGCGTCGGCACGCGCAAACAAGTCATCCGGGCCCTTGTCTCCCGCGGACAGTTGCGCCACGCCAATGCTGGCCGTGAAGCGAACGGGCAGATCGGCGGTGCTCGGGACGACGGCCGACTCGATCGCCTCGCGAAGCCGTGCCGCCGCGTCGGCAGCCGGTTCGGCCGGTGTTCCAATCAGCAGAACCGCGAATTCCTCGCCGCCGATACGGCCGACCGTATCGATGCTTCTCACGCCGTGCCGGCAGATATCGGCCACGTGGCGGATGACACTATCTCCAGTCGGGTGGCCGTGCGAATCGTTAACCCGCTTGAAATGATCGATATCGAGTACAAGAAGCGACAGTTCCTGTCCCAGCCTCCGTGCTCGTTCAATTTCCTGCCCGAGCAGTCGCATGAATCGCCGCCGGTTGCCCACGCCGCTCAGCGGATCGGTTTCAGACAGCGACTTGAGTCGCTGTTCGAGACGGTAGCGGCGCAGATAGTTGTCCGCCAGTGCCACCTGCGTGAGGACGGTCAGTCCGGCCGCCGGCCAAAGCAGAATGGCATAGCGCAACTGCGGAAAATCATCGGCAAGCCCGAGAACCGCCAGAATCTGCGGCAAGGCCGCCGCGGCGAGCGTGTAACCGACCGCGACGAACAGCGAAAACCCTTGTCCAGCGAGCAGCGCGATCAACATCGCATACATGAATCCCGCAATGCCGTGGATCATCCCCGAGTCGAGTCGCTTGAGTATCTCAAGAAATACGGCTTCGCTGAGCAACAGCGTTGCCGGCATGGTCTGGCCGAGAAAACGATAGCGTGCGTCGTCGTCCCAGAATCCGATGGCGAGAGGAAAAACGAGAAGAAAGGTCAGTCGCAGCCCGATGGTTCTTTGTGCTCCAACGGGATCGGTGATGTAGTCCCACCCCCAAAGCAGGGCGAGAAACACGGCCAGTATTCCGAGAAACAAAGCGGTGAAACGCCGATGGTCTTCAAACTTTTTGCGCAGGAATTCGTCGTCGGGAAAAAGGATTTCCTTTAGCCGACGAATTGCCCATGCGGCAGAGATGTGCGAGTCGTCCGCCGAAGGGTTGCTTCAGTTGTGTGCGTCAAGTTGTGCAAAAAGGGTGATCGGTATTCGGTTGATCCTTATGCGCTGTCGGTGACGCGGAGGGCGTAGCCCGGAGCGGCGCCGACAGCGCGCGGCCACTTCAGGCGGCCAGTCTCAACAACTCCTT
>JARKPC010000215.1 GCA_029975435.1 Propionivibrio sp.
AGAAGGGTTTCAAAGCCATCCGAGCCCAGTGCGGCGTCCCAGGCATGAAGTCAGTCTATGGTGTTTCCAAGGGGGGCGCCTATGAACCGGCCACCAAGGGCTGGCCGGAAGAGCAATCCTGGTCGACGGAAAAGTACCTCGACTACGTTCCCAAACTGTTCGAAGCCGTGCGCGAGAGGTTCGGCTTCGACATCCATCTGCTACACGACGTGCATCATCGACTCACTCCGATCGAGGCTGGGCGTCTCGGCAAATCGATCGAAGACTACCGCCTGTTCTGGATGGAAGATCCGACCCCCGCCGAGAACCAGGAAGCCTTCCGGCTGATCCGCCAGCACACGGTGACCCCCATCGCCGTCGGCGAGGTGTTCAACACTATCTGGGACTGCAAGCAACTGATTGAAGAGCAACTTATCGACTACATCCGCATGACCGTCACCCACTCGGGCGGCATCACTCACCTGCGTCGCATCGCCGATCTCGCCGCCCTCTACCAGGTTCGCACCGGCAGCCACGGCCCCTCGGACCTTTCGCCGGTGTGCATGGGCGCTGCGTTGCACTTCGACCTCTCGATTCCCAACTTCGGCATGCAGGAGTACATGGGCTACCATGAGCAGACCATGGATGTCTTCCAGTGCGCCTGGAGCTTCGAGGACGGTTTCATGCATCCGGGCGAGAAACCCGGCCTTGGTGTGGAGATCAACGAAGCGCTGGCCGCCAAATACCCGTACGAGCCCGCCTATCTACCGGTCGCCCGCCTCGAAGACGGAACACTCTGGAACTGGTAAGCGATCCAGACACTGTGAATTACCCCTTATCGACATGAGGAGAACCATTGATGGCACGCGTACCTTTTGAAACCGTTTATGAGGTCGTGACCGACGCTTTCGTCCGGGCCGGTATGAAGCGCGAGGATGCAGAACTCTGCGCGCGGACGCATGCCGAATCCAGTTGTGACGGCGTCTATTCGCACGGGCTCAACCGCGTGCCGCGCTTCGTCGACTACCTGCAGCGCGGCTGGGTGGACGCCAATGCCAAACCGACCATCGTCAAGGAACTTGGCGTCATCGAAATCTACGACGGTCACAGTGGGCCGGGTATCCTCAACGCCTTTTTTGCCACCGACCGCGCCATGGCCATCGCCGCAGAGCAGGGCGTCGGTATCGTCACCCTGCGCAACACCACCCACTGGATGCGCGGCGGCACCTACGGCTGGCGCGCGGCCGACAAGGGCTTCGTGGCCATCAGCTGGACCAACACCGAATCCTGCATGCCGGCGTGGGGTGGCAAGAACCCGCGCTTGGGTAACAATCCCTTCGTGATGGCTGTGCCGCGCAAGAAAGGACACATCGTCCTCGACATGGCCATGTCGCAGTATTCGTATGGCAAGCTGCAAGTTACCCGCCTCAAGGGCGCCCAATTGCCGTATCCCGGAGGATTCGACAAGGACGGCAACCTGACGTCCGAACCCGGGCCGATCGAACAATCAATGCGCATCCTGCCAATGGGTTACTGGAAAGGCTCCGCGTTCGCGATTCTCCTCGACACCCTGGCGGCCGTGCTGTCCGAAGGCCTGCCGACCAACGCTATCGACAAAGTCCAGCGCGGAAGCTGCACCGGCTGCTCGCAAGTGTTCATGGTGTTCGATCCGCGACAACTGGGCGGCGAAGCGTTCACCGACCAGGTGGCGGACAGCGTGGCCGATTACGTGACTTCATCGACGCCCGATGAAAACGAACGGGAGGTGCGCTACCCCGGCCAGTCGACCGTGGCAATCCGTGCCGAGCATCGGGCCAACGGTGTTGTCGTTGACGACGGAGTCTGGGCCGAAGTGCTGGCGCTGGCCGGACGAACAGCCTGATTTTCTGACGGGAACCCTGCCGGTCAGTCCGTCTCGAACATTTCCGGAAATCGACTGGCAATATTGGGCAGGGACAGGGTGATCTCCCGTAAATGGCTGCGCATGGCCGCAGCGGCTACCGTGGGATCGCCCGCTTCGATGCCGTCGACAATTCGTTTGTGCTGTTCGATGAGCAGCGCGATCGGGGTGGCCGCATCGAGGCTTATGTAGCGGATACGGTCCATTTGCGACTTGATGCCCTCTATGACTCGCCAGGCATGGGCACGTCCGACTGACAGGGCGATCGTGCGATGGAACTCTTCGTCGAGCGCCAGGAATTCGACATTGTGTCCAGGTTCGATGGCCTTCTGCTGTTCAATCAGGTTGCGCAATTCCTTGATCGCTGACAGCGGAGCCGACGTGGCGGCTTCCCGGGTGACGGCAATTTCGATCGCTTCCCTGACATAGCGCGCATCAAGCACATCAGCCACGGAAATCTTGACGACGAACGTACCCCGTTGCGGCTGAATGACGACCAGACGTTCCTCGGCCAGCTTGATGAATGCCTCGCGGACCGGCTGGCGGCTCGTGGAGTACTGCCGGGCAATCTCCGACTCCGAAAGAGCTACTCCGGGATTGATCTCTCCGCGAATGATCGCGCCTCGCAGTTGGCGATAAACCTGCGCGCTTATCGAAGCGGATTCGTTGTCTCGGGAGCTCCGCGTCGAAGCCTTTGCCTCTTGGGTTTTGTTTCGCATCCTCGCCTTGTCTGTCAGTAGGCAACACGTGTTGCGTACGCGATATTTTATCCCTGATCAGGTGGTGGAGTTCCTGTGCGTCTGGCTTGTATTTTTGTGTTCCATGAGCGCCTGTATCGTTTCTTTTGGTGCGTTCGCACCAAAAATGTTCGCTTTGCTGCATGGCAATCATCTGCAACGCCATGAAAAATAACAGTTTCTAAACAGGCACCGGAATTGCTTTATCGGACACAGGAGATTGCTATGTCCGAAATACCATCCATTTCATCATCTGTTGTTATCAACGACACGACGTTGCGCGATGGCGAACAATCGGCTGGTGTGGCGTTCACCCTCGAAGAAAAGCTGGCAATAGCTTCTCGGCTCGATGCGATGGGTGTTCAAGAGCTCGAAATTGGCATCCCCGCCATGGGGCTGGATGAGTGCGAGAGTATTCGCGCAGTGGCCTCGCTGGGGCTCGGAGCTCGATTGATGGTGTGGTGCCGGATGTCGGCGTCAGACATTGCGGCATCGTGCGACCTCGGTGTCCATCTGATCGATATATCCGTCCCGTCGTCCGATCAGCATCTGGCATACAAACTGCGCCGGGATCGCGCATGGCTGCTCGATAATCTCGGACGGCATGTTGCGATTGCGCGAGACAACGGGATTGACGTGTGTATCGGTGCAGAGGACGCGTCGCGCGCCGACCCGGATTTCCTGGCGCAACTTGCCGAAGTGGGGCAGCGGGCCGGCGCACGGCGCATTCGTTTCGCCGACACCTTGGGTGTTCTCGATCCGTTCGCGGTGGCGAATCGCATCGAACAGTTGCGCGGAAGGACGGATCTGGAGATCGAAATGCATGCGCATGACGACCTCGGTCTGGCCACGGCGAATACCCTGGCCGCTGTCCGGGCCGGTGCCACGCACGTCAATACCACGGTCAACGGCCTCGGCGAGCGCGCCGGGAATGCTCCGCTTGAGGAAGTGGTGATGGGGCTTGGTCGTTGTTTTGGTGTCGCTACGGGGGTCGATCTGAAGGGTTTTCCGGCGATTTCCGAACTGGTCGCAAAGGCCTCCGGTCGTCCCGTTTCATGGCACAAGAGTGTTGTCGGCGAAGGGGCGTTTACGCATGAGGCCGGCGTGCATATCGACGGACTGCTCAAGCACCCCGACAACTACCAGGGGTTTGATCCTGCGATCGTAGGGCGCCAGCACCGCTTCGTCCTCGGCAAGCACTCCGGAACGAGTGGCGTCAGGGTCGTTCTCGCGTCACTGGGCGAAGCCGTCAGCGATGGTGAAGCACGGTCATTGCTCGCGGCGGTGCGGGAGTTTGTCCAGGGGTTGAAGCGAACGCCTGTGTCAGAGGAGTTGCTGTCCATGCTCGCAGGGATCAGAAAGAGGCATGGGGCTCTGGATCCAACTGTTGCTGTCCCCTGAGAGGTTGCCATGAACACTGAACGTGATTTACAGCGGGATATGGTGGGTCTTGAGTCCGCCGAGGACTTTCTTGAGTATTTCGGAATCGACTATGACCCAGAGGTCGTCATAGTCAATCGCTTGCACGTATTGCAGCGGTTTCATGATTATCTTGGCCGTCACCCGGCAGATGCCAGTCCAGGCTACGCCGAACATCGAGAATGTCTGGCCAGAGCCTATGCCGATTTCGTGAAATCCGACGCGATCACCGAAAAGGTCTTTCGCGTCCATCAACGCGCATCCGGAATAGCCTTCGTGCCTCTCTCGTCGATTGGAAGGGCGGGGCGCGAATGATCACCCGGTGGGATTTCGGCGACGACGTGCGGGTGGTGCGCAACGTGCGCAACGATGGCACCTATCCCGGTGAGCAGGTTGGTGCGCTGCTCGTCCGCAGGGGCAGTACGGGTACCGTCATCGATATCGGTACCTTCCTGCAGGACCAGATCATCTACACGGTACATTTTCTGGGCATTGACCGCATCGTCGGGTGTCGCGAAGAAGAGTTGATCGGCGTCGATGAGCCATGGTTTCCAAGCGCGTTTGAGAGCCGGGAACGGGTCAGGGCAAACAGGATTCTGGCGCTGGCATCCGAAACACGCATACCTAGCGGTGCTGTCGGCGAGGTGCTGCACGTTGTGCGCAAACCCGACGGAATTCTTTACCACGTCCATTTTGATTGTCTGCCCGGGCGCATGCTTGCGGTGCCTGAGTCGGCGTTAGTTTCGCTATCGGAGTTGAACCATGTCTGAAGTCAATTCGTATTTGAGGCTCAAACTCTCCCAAGAGCTTTTTCATAAACCGCCGGCCATGCTTGAACCGGTCGAGAGACAGCGCGTAGAGTCCGTTGCTGCCCGCCAGATGTCTATTGAACAGCGCATTCTTTCCTCTGCGGAAGCGGCGCAAGTCGTACTGCCGGCTTCTTCGTTGTCGCAGGCTCTGGCAGAAGTGCGGGGGCGCTATGCTTCTGACGATGAATTTCTCGCAGACATCGAGAGTTCGGGGATGGATCAAGACGGACTGATGAATGCGATCGAGCGGGATCTGAAGTTTGATGCCATTCTCGACGGTGTTGCGAGCAGGATTGTCGACGTCAGCGAAACCGATATCGAGATTTTCTACCTGATGCATCGGGAGAAATTCCGTCGGCCGGAGAATCGTACCCTCCGCCATATCCTGGTGACGATCAACGACTCATTGAAAGGGAACGATCGGGCTTCGGCGCGCAGGAAGATCGATAACGTCAGGGCCCGTCTTCTCAAGTCGCCGCATCGTTTTGCTGAGTTGGCGGAGCGATACTCCGAGTGCACGACCGCGCTGAACGGTGGCCTGTTGGGCACGGTCGAAAAAGGGCAATTGTTTCCGGAACTCGAAAAGACGGCTTTTTCCCTCGCGGCAGGGGAGCTATCCCGGGTGGTCGAGTCGCCGATTGGCTTTCATGTTATCCACTGCGTTGCGGTCGAGTCTCCAAGTGAGCAGCCGTTGTCGTCCGTGCGCGAAAAAATCCGTACCCATCTGGTCGAATCGCGCCGTCGAGCGGCTCAAAAGGAATGGATCGCCTCCCTGTTCAAGCAGGCGGCGTAAATATGCGCTGTCTCTGACAGGGCTGTCGGCAATCAGCCTGCATAAGGTCTCTAAGTAAGCCGACTTGCGCCAATCCCGTATTTTTGAATTCAGTGCATTCGTGATTGACTGGCGCAGGGGGGCGCCATAAACTTACGGGCTTGCTTGTACTTCTGAAAGCTTTGGCGTACGCACCTAACGCACGAAAAATGCTGTGGGCGGTAAGGTTTTCACACGTACAGGTGGCCGAGGGATGAGGCTGGGGCAAAAAAATAGACACAATGCTGGCATTCGAGTTCCACAAACTCCCGCAATTGCTTGTTTTTAGTGTCCAGGTATCGGTTTCCCACAATAGAATTGGCTGGGGTTTGGTGGGAAAGTTTCGCTCGGCGGTAAGGTAAGAAATTTGGGGTTTTTGCACCTATTTTTTGGGTTTTACGGTTTTTCATAACTTAGAAGCTAGCCAAGGGATCAAGGAGCGTTTATGGCAATACGCAAGGAACTAATGGACGAGTTGAACGAGCGCCGCGCCGCGGCGAGCGTCGGCGGCGGTCTCGACAAGCTCGAGAAACGTCACCAGAAGGGTCAACTCACCGCACGGGAGCGCATCGAGGAACTGTACGACGCATCGTCGTTCCAGGAATCCGGTATGCACGTCAATCATCAAACCGCAGAACTCAAGGGCAAAGCTCTCCCGGGTGACGGCGTGATTACCGGGATCGGCCAGATCGACGGCCGTCCGGTAGCAGCCTACTCGCAGGACTTCACCGTGTCTGGCGGATCCCTGGGGCGCATGCATGCCCAGAAGATCTGCGACATGATGGATACGGCGGCTAATCTCGGTGTTCCGGTGGTTGCCATCAACGACTCCGGCGGCGCGCGCATCCAGGAGGCCGTGCATTCCCTGTCCGGCTATGGTCAGATTTTCTACCGCAACGTCGCCGTTTCGGGACTGGTTCCTCAGATCGCCATCATTGCCGGCCCCTGCGCCGGTGGTGCCGCCTATAGCCCGGCACTGATGGACTTCCTGATCATGACCCGCAAGAACTCGCAGATGTTCATCACCGGGCCGGACGTGATCAAGGCCGCCACCGGCCAGGAAGCACCGATCGAGCAATACGGTACGGCGCAGGCGCACGCCTCCGTCAGCGGCAACATCCACTTCATTGCTGAAGACGACAAGCACGCTCTGGAGATCGCGCGCAAACTCCTGTCGTTCCTGCCGCTCAACAACATGCAGGATCCACCCCACAACATTCCGACGAGCATTGCCCTGACCAAGGACGAAGGGATGAACGATCTGGTGCCCGAGGGTACCAAAGCGGCTCTCGACGCCTACAAGGTCATCAACCGCTTGGTCGATGGTGGTGATTTCCTCGAAGTCATGCGTGAGTTCGCCAAGAACCTCGTCATTGGCTTCGCGCGGATCGAAGGCATGGTCGTCGGCATCCTCGCCAACCAACCTGCCTACAAGGCTGGTACGCTCGACGTTGATTCGTCGGACAAGGGCGCGCGCTTCATCCGCTTCTGCAATGCCTTCAATATCCCGATCGTCAACCTGGTTAACGTGCCGGGCTTCATGCCAGGGCTGGCGCAGGAACGAGCCGGCATCATCCGTCACGGCGCCAAGATGCTGTTTGCCTATTCGTCTGCGACCGTGCCGAAGATCAGCATGATTCTGGGCAAGTCCTACGGCGGTGCTTATCTCGCCATGTGCTCGAAGGATCTGGGAGCCGACTTCGTCTACGCCTGGCCGACCGCGGAAATCGCCGTCATGGGCGCCGAAGGCGCGGTCCGCATCATCTACCGCAAGGAAATGGAAGCAGCGGAAGATCCGAAGGCCAAGGAAGCCGAACTCATCGCCAGATACCGCGACGAATTCGCTTCGCCCTACCAGGCGGCTGAAAACAACATGATCAACGACGTTATCGCTCCGTCCGAGACGCGTTCCACGATCGCCATGGCGCTGCGCCTGTCGCTGACCAAGCGCGTGACGCGTCCGCCGAAGAAGCATGGGTTGATTCCGCTATGAGCACCGGGATGGAAAACACCATCGTGGTGGCCAGTACGGACGGCGCGACGGCGGTGGCGACCAAGACGGTCGCCACTACCGTGGCTCCGGCCAAGAAAGATGGCGGGTTTTCCGCCAAGCCTACGGTCGGTGAACTGGTCGAGTTCCAGGCCACCGGCCTGCTGGTGGTCTTTGTCGTGCTCGGCGCGATTACCGCAATTAGCGCGCTGATGTCCTGGCTGCTCAAGGTCCTTCTACCCAATCAATACTACGGGAAATCCAAACCATGAGTTCCTCTCAACCTTCCTCCTTGGTTCTCGCCAACGCGGATACTGCCGCTCCGGCACAGCAGGGGGCGGCCCAGACAGTCGCCACCACCGTGGCTCCGGCCAAAAAGGATGGCGGTTTTTCCGCCAAGCCTACGGTCGGCGAACTGGTCGAGTTCCAGGCCACCGGCCTGCTGGTGGTCTTCGTCGTTCTCGGGGCAATTACCGCGATCAGCGCACTGATGTCCTGGCTGCTCAAGGTCATGCTGCCCAATCAGTACTACGGCAAGAACGCTCCGGCACCGGCTGCCAAAGCGGCCGCGCCTGTCGCCAAGCCTGCTCCCGTTGCTGCCGCTGCTCAGGCTGCGGTGACACCGACCGGCCTCACGCAAGAGAAGTTGCTTGTCATCCTGACGGCAGCCGCTCACGAAGTGCTCGGCGTACCCGTGTCCGTTGTTTCGTTCCGCCCAATTGGTAGCGCAGATGCTCTTTGGACTGTCCAAGGCCGTGCCGCCCATCATTCTTCTCATAAACTCTGAGCATCTGCTCCGAGCCCAGCATAAAGGATATTAATCATGAAAAAGCTCAGGATCACCCTCGAAGGCAAGACATACGAAGTTGGCGTTGAAGTGGCTGATGGCAGCGTTGCTGCTACCCCCGTTGCTCCCGTAGCGGCCGCTCCGGCCCCCGCTGCTGCCGCTCCTGTGGCCGCTCCGGCTCCCGCTCCGGTAGCCGCCCCAGCCCCCGCCGCCGCGCCCGTGGCGGCCGGTGCCGGTGCCATCGTCTGCCCGATGCCGGGTACCGTCTTCAAGATTCGCGTTGCCGTCGGCGAACAAGTGGCCGCCGAACAGGAACTCATCGTTCTCGAAGCCATGAAGATGGAATCGCCGATCTACTCGCACGCGGCGGGTACTGTCGCCGCCATTCTGGTCAAGGAAGGCGATTCCGTCTCCGAAGGCCAGGTTCTCATCCAGATGAGCTGAGGCTGCCGCCATGGAAGGAATTCTCAATCAATTCTGGCTCATGATGACTAACACCACCGGGTTCCAGCACATCACCGGCGGCATGGTCATCATGTGGGGGGTTTGCGTCGTCCTCTTCTACTTGGCGATCGTCAAGGAGTTTGAGCCGTTGCTGCTGCTGCCGATTACCTTCGGCGCCCTGCTGGCCAACATTCCGACCGAGGGCGTGTTGAATCAGCCTTACGTCGATAATCTGGTGAATGTCCCGGGTGGGCTGTATTACTACATCTCGCAAGGGATCCACCTCGAACTCTTCCCGCCGATCATCTTCCTCGGGGTCGGGGCGCTGACCGATTTCGGTCCGCTGATCGCGAATCCGCGCACGCTGTTCCTCGGCGCCGCGGCCCAGTTTGGGATCTTCGTGACGATGTTCTGTGCCGTGGCCAGCGGCATGTTCACGCCGGGTGAAGGCGCTTCGATCGGCATCATCGGTGGTGCGGACGGACCGACCTCGATCTTTACTGCGAACAAGCTGGCGCAGCATCTGCTTGGGCCGATCGCGGTGGCTGCGTACACGTACATGTCGCTGGTGCCGTTGATCCAGCCGCCGATCATGAAGTTGATGACGACGGATGCCGAACGCAGGATCCGCATGAAGACCTTGCGCCACGTCGGCAAACTCGAGCGCCTCGCTTTCGCGGTGATCGTCATGGTCGTCGTGTGCCTGGTCGTGCCGCCCGCATCTGCGCTGATCGCCATGCTGATGCTCGGCAACATGATGCGTGAATCGGGTGTGGTGGAACGTCTGAACAAGTCGGCCCAGAACGAAATCATCAACATCACCACGATTTTCCTGGGAACCTCGGTTGGCTTGACCATGGACGCAGCGAACTTCCTGAATCCGAAGACGTTGATGATCATCGTCATGGGCGTGGTGGCGTTTGCCTTCTCGACCTTTGGCGGCTTGGCTCTGGCCAAGATCATGAACAAGCTGTCGCCGCATAACCCGATCAATCCGCTGATCGGTTCGGCAGGTGTGTCGGCGGTGCCGATGGCAGCACGTGTTTCTCAGGTGGTTGGCGCCCAATACGACAAGGGCAACTTCCTGCTGATGCATGCGATGGGCCCGAACGTTGCGGGGGTTATCGGAACAGCGGTTTGTGCCGGTTACTTCATCTCGCGTCTGGGTTGATCGGTTAGACTAATCACTCTCGGTAGTTTCAGAAAAAGGCTTCATCGATTGATGGAGCCTTTTTTGCGTCTGGTGCTTGAAATCGATCGGCGAGCGTTTTGTGATTCGCCGATATTGATGTAAAATCACCGGCTCTGCAGGCTGGGTAGTTTGCAGTTTCCAGCGGAAATCGGCCGCTTTGGTTGTTTTTCGCTAAATTCTCACATTCGTCTGTTCAAGGGTGTCCGTCGCGAGACGGGCGTAGGTCGGCGAATGGTGGTTCAACCCTTAAAGGAACTAGATTATGTCCGCAACAATGCGTCAGATGCTGGAGGCCGGCGTTCATTTCGGCCATCAAACACGCTTTTGGAACCCCAAGATGGCTCAGTACATCTTCGGTGCCCGGAGCAAGATCCATATCGTCAACCTCGAGAAGACGCTTGCCAAGTACAACGAAGCCATGGCTTTCGTGCGCAAGCTCTCTGCGAACAAAGGCACGATTCTATTCGTAGGAACCAAGCGCCAGGCGCGCGATATCATCGCCGAAGAGGCTGCGCGCTGCGCGTCGCCTTACGTCGATCAGCGCTGGCTGGGCGGGATGCTGACCAATTTCAAGACGATCAAGCAGTCCACCAAGCGTCTCAAGGAAATGGAAACCATGGTGGAAGACGGTTCCCTGGATAAGCTTGGCAAGAAGGAAGCGCTGATGACGCAGCGCGAGTTGGCCAAACTGCAAAAATCCATCGGTGGCATCAAGGAAATGAATACGTTGCCTGACGCTCTTTTCGTGATCGACGTCGGCTACCACAAGATCGCTATCTCCGAAGCCAACAAGCTGGGAATCCCGGTCATTGCCGTCGTGGATACCAATCATTCGCCGGAAGGTGTTGATTACGTGATTCCGGGCAACGACGACTCGTCCAGCGCCATTCGCCTTTATGCTCGTGGCGTCGCTGACTCGGTTCTCGAAGGGCGCAGCCAGTTCGTCGAGGATATCATCGCGGCAACCTCGTCCGACGAATTCGTCGAGGAGTCCGAGTGATTCGTCATTTGCAGGTCTTGAGGATGTGCTGACCGCAAGCGATTTTGACTAATTGTTTCAATAGGGTGCGGCCGGTTTTCCGGCCGTGTCTGCAAGTGGAGATGAAAAATGGCGGCTATTACCGCAAGCATGGTGGCAGAACTGCGCGCAAAGACCGACGCGCCGATGATGGAGTGCAAGAAGGCCCTGACTGAAGCCGATGGCGATATGGGAAAGGCCGAGGAGATCCTGCGGGTCAAGTTGGGCAACAAGGCGACCAAGGCCGCTGCCCGGATTACCGCGGAAGGTCTGGTTGCCGTCAGCATTTCGGCCGATGGCAAACAAGGTGCGATCATCGAAGTGAACTGCGAGACCGATTTCGTTGCCAAGAATGACGAGTTCCAGGCATTGACCAAGACGTGCGCCGATCTGGTGGCGAAGAACAATCCGGCCGATGCCGCCGCACTGTCGGCTTTGCCGATGGGCGAGGGTACCGTCGAGTCGACCCGTACCGCTCTTGTCGGCAAGATCGGCGAAAACATGTCCATCCGCCGTTTCGTGCGTGTCGAAGCCAAGGGCCGGCTGGTTTCCTACATCCATGGCGGTGCCAAGATCGGTGTTCTTCTGGATCTGGTAGGCGGTGACGAGCAGCTGGGCAAGGATCTGGCCATGCACATCGCGGCTTCCAAGCCGAAGGCCCTGAACGCCGATGGCGTTCCTGCCGAATTGCTGGAAACCGAACGTCGTATCGCGATCGAGAAGGCTCGGGCGGACAACAAGCCGGAAGCCATGCTGGAAAAGATTGCCGAAGGCACGGTTCAGAAGTATCTGAAGGACGTGACTCTGCTAGCTCAGGTTTTCGTGAAGGCCGAAGACGGCAAGCAGACGATCGAGCAGTTGCTCAAGGCCAAAGGCGCATCGGTTGCCAGTTTCACGCTTTACGTGGTTGGCGAAGGACTGGAAAAGCGGTCCAATGATTTTGCCGCTGAGGTTGCTGCCCAGGCCGCAGCTGCAAAGAACTGACGAGTCTGAAGGGAAAATACCGCCATGGCCGAAGTCGAAACTCCCAAGTTCAAGCGCATTTTGCTGAAACTGTCGGGCGAAGCGCTGATGGGTGCTGATTCTTATGGCATCAACCATCAGACAATCGCCGAAATCGTCAACGAAGTCAAAAGCGTTGTCGATATGGGGGTGCAGGTCGGCGTGGTCATCGGCGGTGGCAATATTTTCCGCGGTGTGGCGCCGGCCGCGCGCGGCATGGATCGTGCCCAGGCCGATTACATGGGGATGTTGGCGACCGTGATGAACGGCTTGGCGTTGCAGGACGCCATGCGGGTCGCGGGAATCGTAGCCCGGGTCCAGTCGGCCTTCAATATCGAACAGGTCGTCGAACCGTATATTCGCGGTCGCGCCATCCGCTATCTGGAGCAGGGGCGCACAGTCATTTTTGCCGGTGGTACCGGAAACCCGTTCTTTACCACCGATACGGCGGCTGCGCTGCGCGGGGCCGAAATCGGAGCCGAGATCGTGCTCAAGGCATCGAAGGTCGACGGCATCTACACGTCCGACCCGAAAAAAGATCCATCTGCCACGCGATTCGACAAGATCAGCTTCGACGAAGCTATTTCCAGAAATCTTGCCATCATGGATACTACGGCCTTTGCGTTGTGTCGCGACCGGAAGCTGCCGATCAAGGTCTTTTCCATTTTCAAGGCAGGAGCACTCAAAAGGGTTGTTCTTGGCGAAAATGAAGGCACTCTGGTGTATTGCTGAGGGAGAGTGAGATGTCGATTGCCGATGTGAAGAAAAGTACCGAACACAAGATGCAGAAGTCGCTTGAAGCACTTCGCATCGACTTGGCAAAGATTCGTACCGGCCGGGCGCATATCGGTCTGTTGGACCACGTGCTAGTGGATTATTACGGCTCGATGGTCCCGGTGAATACCGTAGCCAATATTACCGTTATTGATCCTCGGACGCTGGGTGTCCAGGCCTGGGAAAAAGGCATGGCTCCGAAAGTCGAAAAGGCGATTCGCGATTCCGACCTGGGCTTGAATCCAGCGTCCCAAGGCGAACTGATCCGGGTCCCGATGCCCGCATTGACGGAGGAGCGTCGTCGTGACCTGATCAAGGTCGTCAAGCATGAGTGCGAGAACGCACGGGTGGCGATGCGCAACCTGCGTCGTGATGCCAATGCGACGTTGAAGGATCTGCTCAAGAAGAAGGAATGCTCGGAGGATGACGAGCGTCGTGCCCAGGATGAGATCCAGAAACTTACCGACAAGTACGTCGCCGAGGTCGACAAGCAGTTCTCGCAGAAAGAAACCGAACTGATGGCCATCTGACTGCCTCGAGGATCTGGCAGATGGTTTCCTTCAAGAGTTCCACCCGGACCATTCCCAATACGGGGCGGGTGCCGTGTCATGTCGCCATCATCATGGATGGTAACGGCCGGTGGGCAAAGAAGCGTTTCCTTCCCCGGTTCGCCGGGCATACCCGTGGTGTGGAAACGGTGCGTGATGCGGTCAGGTATTGTCTCGAGCGGGGAATCGAGTATTTGACGCTTTTTGCGTTCAGCTCGGAAAACTGGCGTCGCCCAACCGAGGAAGTCACGTTGCTCATGCAACTGTTTGCGCGCGCCTTGAATCAGGAGGTTTCCAAGCTGGGACGTAACGGTGTGCGCCTGAAGATCATTGGCGATCTGTCGAAATTCGATCCGGATCTGCAGGCACTGATTCGAGCATCCGAGCAGCAGACTTCTGCTAATACCAAGTTGACTCTGAGCATTGCGGCGAATTATGGAGGGCGCTGGGACATACTTCAGGCGGTCAATCGGATGATCCGCGAAAACCCGGAAAAATCTGATGGGTGGAACGAGGACGACTTGGCGTCGTATTTGTCCATGAGTTACGCGCCGGAACCGGACCTGTTCATACGTACCGGCGGGGAAGAGCGAATCAGCAATTTCCTGTTATGGCAGCTTGCCTATTCGGAACTCTATTTTACTGACACCCTTTGGCCTGAGTTCGACTCGGCTGCTTTCGACAAGGCAATTGCCTCGTATCAGCAACGGGAGCGTCGGTTCGGGCGAACGAGCGAACAGTTGAGTGAAAATCCCTCCGGTACGCGTCATGGCGATATCGTTGCCGATGGTGCCGGAGCAGGTTGTTCCTCGGATGTAAAGATCGATGCTTAAGACGCGGATCGTTACCGCGATTTTTCTGTTTGCCGCGTTCTCCTCCGCGCTTATTTTCCTGCCACCCCTTGGCTGGATCGCCGTTACAGCTTTGGTTGCTGCCGTTGCATTCTGGGAGTGGGGAGCGCTGATGAAACAACCGGGAACCTCCCGGCTGGCGCTCGGCGTGGCGATGATCGCCTTCTGCGCCGGCATCACGGTAAAGTTTCCATCTGCTCTTGGATTGAATGGCCAGTTTTCCGAGGCTTGGCATGTCGGCAGATGGTTCTATTTCCCGGCTGGAGCATTCTGGCTTCTCGTTGTTCCTTTGTGGCTGCGATGTCGCTGGTCATTGCAGGGGGCCCTTGTCGGTTGCATAACAGGGGTGGTCGTAATTCTGCCGGCCTGGTTGGCACTAGTGCAACTCCGCCAGTTGGGAGTTGTTCCGTTTCTGGCTATCATGGCAGTGGTCTGGTTGGCCGATATCGCCGCCTATTTTTCGGGGCGGGCCGTCGGGCGCCACAAGCTGGCACCGACTATCAGTCCCGGGAAAACCTGGGAAGGCGCGATTGGCGGAGCTCTGGCTGTCGTTCTCTACGGATTGCTGTTTGCTTCCCGGTTGCCTCAAGTGCTGGCGGAAAACCGCCTGATGCTCGCGTTCGTTCTGGTGATTCTGGCGGCGGTCAGTGTCGTCGGAGATCTTTTTGAATCCATGCTCAAACGCCAAGCCGGCATGAAAGACAGCAGCAATGCGCTGCCTGGTCACGGGGGGGTCCTGGACCGAATCGATAGCCTCACTTCGACTTTGCCATTGGTTGCGCTGGCCTGGTTTAGCAACGACTTCTGACGATGGTGCAAAATCTTACGATTCTTGGATCAACAGGCTCGATTGGCGTCAGCACGCTTGATGTCATTCGGCAGCATCCCAGGCGTTACCGGGTGGTGGCCCTGTGCGCGCACAACCAGATCGATCGCCTTTTCGACCAATGCCTTGAGTTTCGGCCGCGGTATGCGGTCGTAAAGAATGCCGTGCTGGCGTCTGAGTTGCGAATGCGCTTGCAGGCGGCCGAATGCCCGACCTTGGTGGAATCGGGGCCGGACGCCTTGGTGCGTATGGCGGGATTGCCTGAAGTCGATGCCGTAATGGCCGCCATTGTAGGGGCTGCTGGGTTGCGCCCGACCTTGGCGGCGGCGGAGGCAGGCAAGAAAATATTGCTCGCCAACAAGGAAGCTCTGGTCATGGCCGGGCCCGTCTTCATGCGGGCGGTCAGGGAATATGGAGCGACCCTCCTGCCCATCGATAGCGAACACAACGCGATATTCCAGTCGCTTCCGCAGGATTATGCGGGCGACTTGTGCAAAAGTGGCGTGCGAAACCTGTTGCTTACGGCGTCTGGAGGTCCGTTCCGGAACACTCCGCTCGAGGCGCTGGAGAATGTTTCGCCGGAACAAGCCTGCGCTCACCCGAACTGGGTCATGGGGCGAAAAATATCGGTCGACTCGGCGACGATGATGAACAAAGGGCTGGAAATGATCGAAGCCCATTGGTTGTTCAATGTCCCAGCGGAAAAAATCCAGGTCGTCGTACATCCGCAAAGCGTTGTTCATTCGCTGGTGCAATATGTCGATGGATCCGTGATTGCTGAACTCGGTAATCCCGATATGCGTACTCCGATTGCGCATGCTTTGGCCTATCCCGAGAGAATCCCGTCGGGCGTCGATCCTCTGGATCTGTTCAAAATCGCTTCCCTGCATTTTGAACGGCCCGACTTCGATCGTTTCCCCTGTCTGCAACTGGCCTATCGTGCGCTGAAGGAAGGCGATAGTTCACCGGCAACATTGAATGCGGCCAATGAAATCGCTGTTCAGGCATTCTTCGACGGAAGAATAGGCTTTACCGCAATTTCTCGAGTGATTGCCTCGGTGATGGATCGGGCGCCGGAAACGAAGCTAGTCTCATTGACCGATGTTCTTGCGGCGGATGCGGAAGCACGCACGATCGCCGAATCGGTGATTGAACAAGCAAACAACAGATGAACGATTTTCTTTATTACCTGGTGGCATTCGGTGTGCTGCTAGGGTTACTGATTGTCGTGCATGAGCTTGGACACTATGTGGTTGCCCGCTTGGCTGGGGTCAAGGTGCTGCGGTTCTCGGTAGGGTTTGGCCGTCCTGTGCTGATTCGGGAGATCGGGAGGGATCGCACCGAATGGTCGATAGGGCTGTTTCCCCTGGGCGGCTACGTCAGGATGCTTGATGAGAGCGAAGGCGATGTCGCCCCCGAAGAATTGCATCGGGCATTCAATCGGCAGAGTGTGTGGAAGCGCATCGCTATCGTGGCAGCCGGACCTGTGGCCAATCTCCTGCTGGCGGTATTTGTCTATTGGGGCTTGTTCATGCACGGCATGGAGGAGCTTCGTCCTGTCCTGGGTACTCCAATCGCTGCCAGCCCGGCAGCGGCAGCGGGCATTGAGAATGGTGAACGGGTGCTCAAGATCGCCGGCGAGGAGGTGGTGACCTGGTCCGACATGCGCTGGATCCTGTTGCGGAAAATGGCCAGCCGAGATTCCATAGATTTGGAGGTTATCAACCTTCACAACGAGATCAGTTTTCGTCGTATCGATCTGGCGACGACCACGAAAGAAGGTGAAAGCGGCGATCCCCTGGAGCAACTTGGCTTGACGTTTTTCAGACCGGACTATCCGCCCGAAATAGGCAAGATCAGCCCAGGAAGTCCGGCTGAGGTTGCCGGTCTGGCAGCGGGGGACAGGATCACTGGCATCAACGGGAGACGGATCTCAACGTGGGGCGACGTGGTTTCCATGGTTCGGGCATCCCCCTCGAAACTTCTCACCCTGGACGTCATGCGTGCAGATAAGCCGATGTCGGTGCAAGTAACACCTCTTGAGGTGGAGAGGCAGGGGGTACGGATCGGGCAAATTGGCGCAGCTGTCAATGACGCAGCATTTCCCAGGCAGGAGTTGCTGGTCACGGTCCGTTACGACTTTCTTTCGGCGTTGGGCAGGGCGTTCTACGAAACATGGGATAAATCGACCTTCAGTCTGCAAATGATGGGCAGGATGCTGACAGGCGCAGTTTCCTGGAAGAACATCAGCGGCCCGGTGACCATCGCGGACTATGCCGGTCAATCTGCGAAACTCGGCGCGAGCCACTATCTCAAATTCCTGGCGCTGGTGAGTATCAGTCTGGCCGTGCTCAACCTGTTGCCCGTCCCGATTCTGGATGGCGGCCATTTACTGTATTATGTCGCGGAAATCATAAGGGGCAAGCCACTCTCCGAGCAATGGATGGCCATCGGTCAGAAAATCGGCCTGGCACTGATCCTGATACTGATGGCGTTTGCTTTCTACAATGACCTTAATCGATTGATTCCTGGCTGACCCATGAAGAGAAACCTGCTTGTCGGCGCTATCGCCGCTCTGTCCGTATCCGTTGCATGTGCTTTTGAGCCTTTTACGGTCAAGGATATTCGGGTTGAGGGCATCCAGCGGACTGAGGCGGGAACGGTATTTTCCTATCTCCCGGTCAAGGTCGGCGACACGATGACCGACGAGAAAGCGGCGCAGGCGATCAAGGCCCTGTTCGCAACAGGTTTTTTCAAGGATGTGCGTATCGAGATCGAAGGGCCGGTGGTGGTCGTGATGGTCGAGGAGCGCCCCGCGATTGCCCAGATCGATTTCGTGGGTCTCAAGGAGTTCGACAAGGATCAGATGATCAAGGGATTGAAGGAGGCCGGATTTGCCGTGTCCCGCTCCTTCGATCGCAGCATGCTCGAACGCGCTGAACAGGAGCTGAAAAGGCAGTACTTGACGCGTGGCAAGTACTCGATGACTGTGACGACGACCATTACACCCCTTGAGCGCAACCGTGTGGCCATCAATTTCAATATTGAAGAGGGCGATGCGGCACTAATCAGACAGATCAATATCGTCGGCGCCACCTCGTTCAAGGAAAAGGATTTATTGGACACTTTCCAGTTGCAGACGCCCAACTGGATCAGCTGGTATACCAAGAACGACCAGTACTCCAAGCAGAAACTATCTGCTGACCTCGAGACGTTGCGGTCCTTCTACCTCAATCGGGGGTTCCTGGAGTTCAACATCGAGTCCACGCAGGTTTCGATCAGCCCGGATAAGAAGGATATCTACATCACGATCAGCGTTTCCGAAGGCGAGCGTTACATCGTCTCATCGGTGAAGTTGGCTGGCGATCTCATTCTTCCCGAGGAAGAGTTCCGGAAAGCCATGAAGGTCAAGCCGGGGGATGTGTTCTCACGGGAGAATCTCAATCAAAGCACGAAGGCCATTAGCGACAAGCTTTCTGCCACGGGTTATGCGTTTGCCAATGTCAACGCGGCTCCAGAGGTGGACAAGGAAAAGCGGCAGGTTGCGTTTACCGTGTTCGTCGACCCGGGAAAAAGAGTGTACGTTCGCCGCATCAATATTGGCGGCAACACAAAGACGCGCGACGAGGTAGTCAGGCAGGAAAGCCGGCAAATGGAAGGCGCCTGGTACGATGACGAGAAGGTCAAACGATCGAAGCAGCGCATCGACAAGACCGATTATTTTTCGGAGGTGACGGTCGAGACACCGCCAGTGCCGGGAACGACGGATCAGATCGACGTCAACTACAATGTGACCGAAAAATCGACCGGCAATATCAGTCTCGGCGCCGGTTTTTCGCAGTCCGAGAAGGTTATTCTCTCGGGTTCGATTTCGCAGGCCAATATTTTCGGTAGCGGGAAATTCGTGTCCGTGCAGGTGGGTACCGGCAAGATCAACCGGGCGCTCGGACTCTCCTACAACAATCCCTATTTCACGGTGGACGGCGTGAGCCAAGGGTTCGATGTGTATCATCGGAAAACAGACCCGACCTCCCTAGGTTACGTTTATAAGACTGAATCGACCGGTGGCGGGATCAAGTTCGGGATTCCGATTGCGGAAAAACAGTCGATCAGTTTCGGGGCGGCTGTCGATTACACGAAGGTCGAGATCGACTTGAACGATCCGGATACACCGCTGCAATATACGAACTTCGTCAAGACGTTCTGCGGCCCCAACGAAAACACCTGTGGCAATCTCTCAGTTCCCCTGACCGTTGGCTGGGTCAGCGACGGCAAAGACAGCGTAATCAACCCGACGCGCGGAACTTACCAGAAGGCCACGTTTGAGGTCAGTCCGGGCGGTGATCTGCGCTATTACAAGGCGACATACCAGCATCAACGCTTCTTCCCCGTGTCGCAGAAAATGGTGCTCATGCTGAACGGTGAAGCGGGATACGCCAAGGGATTGAGCGGACAGGAGATGCCCTTCTTCAAGAACTTCTACGCCGGCGGGGTGGGCTCGGTACGCGGCTACGACACAGCCAGCCTCGGTCCATACGAGCTTGACAGCAATGGGGATGAAGTGCGCTTGGGCGGTACGCGGCGCTACATCTTCAATGCCGAGTTGACGATGCCGGTGCCTGGCTTCGGCGCGGACAAATCGATGCGCTTTGGTCCGTTCTTCGATGCGGGGCAGGTGACTTCTGATGAAGAGAAGCGGGCGGGAGTTTATGACAGCGGACCAGTCCGCATGTCGGTCGGTTTGGCCGCGACTTGGTTGTCCCCGATGGGACCTCTCAAATTCAGCTTGGCGGAACCGCTGAACAGGCAGAAAAGTGATAACATCCAAATCTTCCAGTTCCAGATGGGAACAATGTTTTAGTCTAGGAGAAACCGCTTGAACATGAAATTTGCCACGTTTCTGGTTGCGTTGATGGTATCGCTGCCAGTGTCGTATGTGTCGGCATCCGAATCGGTGAAGATTGGCTACGTCAATACACAAAGAATCTTCCGTGACGCTCCTACGGCCGTGAAAGCGGCAAAAAAGATTGAAGCGGAATTCTCCCGGCGCGACCAGGAATTGCAGGGTATGGCCAAGCAACTGCAGGGCTTGCAGCAGTCGCTCGAAAAGAATGCCGTGACGATGACTGAAACGGATAGGCGTGCCAAAGAAAAGGAATTGAACGAGCTTTCCAGGGAATTTCAGCGCAAGCAACGTGAGTTCCGCGAGGATCTCAATCTTCGCCAGAATGAAGAAAACGCAGCGATCATCGAGAAAGCCAATAAGGCGATCAAGCAACTCGCCGAAACGGAAAAGTTCGATCTGATCGTTCAGGATGTCGTCTGGGCCAGCCCGAAACTCGACATCACCGAAAAGATCATCAAGGCCTTGGCCGCCGATAGCAAGTAAGCGACGTGACGAAGCAGGGGGGGTGGCGGCTCGACGAGATCGTTGCACGCTTGGGTGGGCAACTGGAGGGGGATGGTTCCGTCGTTGTTTCCCAAGTGGCCACGCTTGGCTCGGCACGATCCGGTCAAATCGCTTTCCTTGCCAATCCGAAGTATCGCCAACAACTGCAGTCGACGAGGGCGTCCGCGGTCATCGTGCCGCCGAAATTCGCGGGCGACACTTCGTTGCCGAAGATTATCCACCCCAATTCCTATGCCTATTACGCCCGCATCGTCGGACTCCTGAATCCGCCCGATGCCAGGCCGCGTGGTGTCCATCCGAGCGCCGTTGCTGAGAGCAATGTGCCGGCGAGCGCTAGCATTGGCGAGAATGTTGTGATCGGCAAGGGCGTGGTGATAGGGGAGCACGTGACGCTTTATCCTGGCTGCGTTGTCGGGGACGGCGTATCGATCGGCGAGAATTCGATTCTGTATCCGAATGTGGTCGTCTATCGCGACTGCGTGATCGGCAAGCGAGCCATTGTGCAGTCTGGTGCGGTAATCGGTAGCGATGGATTCGGTTTTGCCAAGGAAGGCGACAGCTGGGTGAAAATTCCACAGATCGGCCGTGTGCTTATTGGCGACGATGTCGAGATCGGATCGAACACGTCGATCGATCGTGGCGCATTGGACGATACGGTCATCGGCGACGGAGTCAAACTCGATAACCAGATCCAGATTGCCCACAATGTGGTGATCGGCAACCACACGGCGATGGCCGGTTGCGTCGGGGTTGCCGGAAGCACCCGGATCGGGCAGCGCTGCACAATCGGCGGCGCTGGCATGATCGTCGGCCACCTTGTACTGGCGGACGATGTTCATATCTCCGCAGGCACGATGGTTACCAAGAGCCTTCGCCAGCCGGGTCAATACACCAGTATTTTTCCTTTGGAGTCGCACGACGAGTGGTTGCAGAACGCGGCGCAGATCAAGCGTCTTGCGAAGCTCGCCGAGCGGGTGTCCGAACTTGAGAAAAAACTCGAACTAATGGAGAAAAGATCTTGAATACAATGGATATACACGAAATACTCAAACACCTTCCCCACCGCTATCCGTTTCTTCTGGTGGATAGGGTGGTTGATTTTGAGCCGGGGAAATTTCTCCATGCCTACAAGAATATAACGATCAACGAGCCGTTCTTCGTCGGGCACTTTCCTCATCACCCGGTATTGCCCGGCGTGCTGATCATGGAGGCGCTGGCGCAGGCTGCCGGGATCCTTTCGTTCAAGACCATGGGATCGTTGCCCGACGAAAACTCGGTTTTCTACTTCGTCGGTATCGACAACGCACGCTTCAAGAAGCCGGTGATGGCGGGCGACCAACTCCATCTGCACGTCGAGATTGCGCGTCAGATGCGGGGTATCTGGAAGTACAAGGCCGAAGCCAGGGTCGATGGCGAGGTCGTCGCGGAAGCTGAACTGATGTGCGCCAAGCGCGACGTGGCCTGATCGCGGCCAGGGCAATGAGATGATTCATCCTACGGCAATCATTCATCCTGGCGCCAAGCTTGGGGGCGGGGTCAGCGTCGGTCCGTATTCCATCATCGGTGAGCATGTCGAGATCGGAGACAATACCTGGATTGGTCCCCATGTCGTGATTTCGGGACATACCCGGATCGGTTGCGACAACCGGATCTTCCAGTTCAACTCGATCGGCGAGGTGCCTCAGGACAAGAAATACGCCGGTGAACCGACTCGGCTCGAGATCGGCGATCGCAACACGATCCGCGAGTTCTGTACCTTCAATCTCGGAACCGCTCAGGATGCCGGCGTCACGCGCGTGGGTAGCGACAACTGGATCATGGCCTATGTGCATATTGCGCATGACTGCCAGGTCGGAAACCGCACGATCTTCGCCAACAACTCGCAACTGGCCGGGCACGTTCACGTCGACGACTGGGCGATCCTGGGCGGCTACACAGGTGTGCACCAGTTCTGCCGTATCGGTTCGCACACCATGACAGCCGTCGGTACAGTCGTGCTCCAGGACGTTCCCCCGTATGTAATGGCCGCCGGGAACTCGGCTTCGCCTTACGGAATCAACGCCGAAGGGCTGAAGCGTCGTGGTTTCTCGTCCGAGGCGTTGTTGGGTCTGAAGCGCGCCTACCGGACTCTTTACAAGTCCGGACTGACGCTGGAAGAGGCGCGGTCCAAGCTGGAAGAGGACGTCAGGGCCTGTCCTGAGATCCAGCCGATTCTTGATTTCCTGTCGGTATCGAAGCGCGGCATTATCCGATGACTTCACGTGTTGTGCGGGTCGCCATGGTGGCAGGTGAGGCATCGGGCGACCTGCTGTCCAGCCACCTGATCCAGGCGATCCGGGCGAAGCTGCCGAATGCCGACTTCTTCGGCATTGGCGGCCCCAAAATGATGGGGCAGGGGTTCAAGGCGTGGTTTCCGTTGGAGACTCTGGCGGTTCGCGGTTACGTCGAGGTGCTCAAGCACTACCGTGAAATCTCGGGAATGCGCAACGACCTGAAACGCCGTTTGCTGGCCGATCCGCCGGACGTCTTCATCGGGGTGGACGCGCCGGATTTCAATCTGGCGCTGGAGAAATCGCTCAAGCGGCGCGGCGTACCCGCTATCCACTACGTCAGCCCTTCGATCTGGGCTTGGCGCGGCAAGCGCATCCACAAGATAGGCGAATCGGTGTCCAGGATTCTGGCGCTGTTTCCTTTCGAACCGGCGCTTTACGAAAAGGAAGGTATTCCGGTCAGCTACGTGGGGCACCCCCTCGCCGACATGCTGCCGGTCGAGGATTGTCGAGACAAGGCGCGGGAGTTGCTGGAACTCTCTTCACAGCAGCCGGTTTTTGCGCTGTTGCCCGGCAGCCGGCAATCCGAACTCGAATACATGGCAGACACGTTCATCGAAACGGCCAAGCTGATTTGCCGGAAGGTGCCGAACGCTCAGTTTCTGGTGCCGATGGCGACGCGCGAGACGCGCTTGCTGTTCGAGGCGGCGCTGTATAGATGTCAGGCGCGGGAACTGCCGATTCGCTTGCTGTTCGGGCATGCGCACGAAGCCATGATGGCTTCCGATGCGGTGCTGGTGGCGAGCGGGACGGCGACGCTGGAGGCGGCGCTGCTCAAGCGTCCGATGGCCATTGTCTACAAGATGGCGCCGCTCTCGTATCGCCTGATGCGGCGCATGGGGTATCTGCCGTATGTCGGATTGCCGAACATCCTTGCCGGGAAATTCGTCGTTCCCGAGTTCATCCAGGACGACGCAACTCCCGAGAATCTCGCCCAGGCTCTGTTGAACTTTTTGGGCGACAAGGAAACCTGCGCCAGGATCAGCGAAGTCTTCCGGGAGATACACCTGCAACTCAAGCAGAATACCGCCGAGAAGGCGGCGGAGGCGATCCTTGACTGCCTGCCGGCAGATGTGCGGAAAAATGCGGCCCTTGCTGCTGCCTGACGGCCTCGTGTGCGGTGTCGATGAGGCCGGCCGCGGGCCGTTGGCCGGGCCTGTGGTTGCCGCAGCGGTGATCCTCGATCCGCAAAATCCGATTCCCGGGTTGAATGACTCCAAGAAACTTTCGGCGAAACGCCGTGAGACGCTGGCCCTGGAGATTCGCGCCAAGGCGCTGGCTTGGTCTGTGGCCGAGGCCTGTGTCGAGGAAATCGACCGCATCAATATCCTGCAGGCCAGCTTGCTGGCCATGCGGCGGGCAGTGGAGGGGCTGGCGATCCGCCCGGAGAGTGCCGTGATCGACGGCAATCGTTGCCCTCAACTCGATTGTCCGGCGGAAGCGATTGTCGGCGGCGACGGCAAGGTTGCATCGATTGCCGCCGCGTCGATTCTGGCCAAGACTGTGCGCGATGCTGGCATGCTGCTCTTGCATGCTGACTACCCGATGTATGGTTTCGACCGGCACATGGGCTATCCGACGGCGTTCCACCTGCAAGCCTTGCGCCTGCACGGGGCCAGCCCGGTGCATCGGCGCAGTTATGCCCCGGTTGCGCAACTGTCGCTGCTATGAAGCACATCGTGTCGCGCGATAACGCGCATTTCCGCGACCTGAAGAAGCTGTGCCACAGCAGCCGGGAGAGGCGCAAAGCCGGTCGCATCGTTCTCGACGGCATGCATCTGATCGAGAGTTATATCGATGCCTTCGGACAACCCGAGGAGGTGGTCGTCAGCGAAGTCGGAGTGTTGCGAGACGAGATCGGACGATTTCTGGAAAAGAATGCCCCTGGGAGACGGCTGACGGTTCTTGCAGATACTTTGTTTGCCGAACTGGCGACGGTAGATACTCCCAGCGGCATCATGGCCATTGTCATGCGTCCTCGCTGCGTGCATGGACTCAATCAGGAGGCCGATGCCGTCTTGCTCGATGGCGTCCAGGATCCGGGCAATCTCGGATCGATCCTGCGCACGGCTGCAGCGGCCGGGTTCCGGCAGGTGCTGCTCTCGCCGGATTGCGCCCAGGCGTGGTCGCCGAAAACCATGCGGGCAGCCATGGGAGCCCATTTTCTGCTCGATATTCACGAAAACTGCGATTTGCCGGCGTTCCTGGCAGCTTATCGCGGGCAGTCTCTTGCCACCGTTCTGGAAGCCTCGGACGCGCTGCATTCACTCGACCTTGGATGCTCGGTCGCGTGGGTGTTCGGCAGTGAAGGCCAAGGGGTCAGCGGGGAGGTGGCGGAGCTCGCGATGCGGCGGGTACACATACCGATGCCTGGAAAGACGGAGTCTCTTAATGTCGCGGCGGCCGCTGCCGTTTGCCTTTTCGAAACGGTCCGCCAGCGGTTGAGCGGGACTTCCTGAGTCACACCTTGGTGCGCATCAGGCGCGCCTTTTCGCGGTTCCAGTCGCGTTCCTTCTCGGCATCGCGCTTGTCGTGCTGTTTCTTGCCCTTGGCCAGGCCGATTTCCACCTTGACCCTGCCGCGCTGATAGTGCAGGTCCAGCGGCACGAGCGTAAAGCCGGCCCGTTCGACCTTGCCGATCAGCTTGCTGATCTGCGCGGCGTGCAGCAACAGCTTGCGGGTGCGAACCGGGTCGGGCTTGACGTGCGTCGAAGCTTGGGTCAGCGGGGTGATGTGCATGCCGAAGATGAACACCTCGCCATCGCGGACGATTACGTACGATTCCTTGATGTTCGCTCGTCCAGCGCGGATGGCCTTGATTTCCCAGCCTTCCAGCACGATCCCGGCTTCGAATTGTTCTTCGACGAAATAGTCGTGGAAAGCCTTCTTGTTGGAGATGATGCTCATGTCTGTGTTTCCGGCGGGATTCACCGCGAGGATGCTAGAATCCGCAATTCTACAGGATTTGAAGGGTCCGGCTGGCGATGCCCCTGGTTGAAAAATCCGTGCTGATCGAGCACTCGGCACAGCAGATGTTCGATCTCGTCGATGACGTCGAGAGCTACCCGCGTTTTCTGCCCTGGTGCAGTGAAACGCGTGTCGACTATCGTGACGAGCACCGGACCGTGGCCACGCTGCATATCAACTTCCACAGCATCAAGTCGCATTTCACCACCGAGAATGCCAAGGAAATCCCGTTCTGGATGGGCATGAAGCTGGTTGACGGGCCGTTCCGCCGCCTGGAGGGGGGCTGGAGATTCAAGCCGCTCGCCGAACACGCGTGCAAGGTCGAATTCCAGTTGTCCTACGAATTCTCGAGCAAGCTGTTCGAGAAGATCATCGGTCCCGTTTTCAGCCAGATCACGGGCACGTTTGTTGAAGCCTTCGTGAAACGGGCCAACCAGGTTTATGGAGCATCGAATGCCTGAGCAGATCAGTGTCGAGGTGGTTTATGCCCTGCCGGACAAGCAGGAGCTGCTAACCGTGAAATTGGCCGAGGGAGCCACCGTCCGGCAGGCCATCGAGTCCTCGGGGATACTCCAGAAATACCCGGAAATCGATCTGGCCAAGAACAAGTTGGGGATATTCGCGAAACTGACGAAACCGGATTCGGTGCTGCGCGACCGGGACCGGGTTGAAATCTATCGCCCCCTGATCGCCGACCCGAAGGAAGTACGCAAGCAGCGGGCTGCCGAGGGCAAGGTGATGAAAAAAGGCCCGGGTGACGCGGAGATCGCCTAACCGGTTGCCGATCCGTTTGGATCACATCAATTCACTGTTATTGCCGAGAGAGAGCTTTCCCGTGCGCCTGAAAATGTCCGACAAGTCGTTGTTCGCCGTCCTGTTGCGTTCCCGCTGGTGGGTCAGCATTGCCCTGGCCGGGGTGATGGCTCTGTTGGCCAAATTCCTTGCGCCCGAGGAATACTTCCTTCCCGCGCTATCGGTGACCATACCTTTCTTGTTTACCGGCGTTCTTGCCGCCTGGAAGCAACTGCGTGTTCCGGGCGCCGGACGCGTCGCATCGACCGTTGAAATGGTGTCCGCGATGTCTTGGCGCGAATTTTCCGAGGTCATCGAGGCGGCATTTCAGCGCGAAGGATTTACCGTATCGCGAGTCAGCGGAGCGGCCGATCTCCAGTTGGACAAGGATGGCCGCGTGACGCTCGTTTGCTGCAAACGATGGAAGGCGGCCAGCCACGGGGTGGAGCCGTTGCGTGAACTTGACACGCTACGGCAAGCACAGGGTGGGCATGAGGCGGTTTATGTGGCGCTTGGCGGGGTGTCCGAGAACGCCCAGCGTTTCGCCCAGAGTCACAAGATCCGGCTGATCCAGGACGTGGAGCTAACCGGCTTGCTGCGCTTGCGCAGGGGCGCAAAGTGACCGGCGGTATCGACGGACGTAATCAAGTGTCCGTTCGTGTCGTCGGGGAGTGGCGTGTTCCGTCGTGCTTGACGGCTATCGAGTTGTAGCGGATATGCGCGTTGATTACGCGCTTGTCGCGCGGCATCAGGGTGAAGGCGTCGATCAGTTTCTCGCGGGCCTTGGCGGCTATTTCCTCGGACCAGTATTCGTCCAAGTGCGCAATCGATTCGGACATCGATTGAACGATCTGTTCGGCGAGCACCGCTTTGGGCGAGACAGTCTCCGACTTGGAGTCCCTTCGGGCCGCATCGTTGCCGAAACCGAACCATGAGTCCAATCGCGACTTGATCCTGGTCGGCAATGCCGATTTGACGGACATCTTGGCGATCAGGGTCGCCGCCCGCTCGACTTCGCCATGCAGCGCGGCTTCCTCGGCCATTTCGACGGCCATCATGTCGGTTGCTTCGGCGGGGTTTCGATCGAACAGCGCGAACACCTTGTCCAGGCATCTTTTCGCTTCCGCCATCTGCCCCTTGCCACGATGAACCATGGCCGCGGCGACTTCGGTTCCGATTTCCGCCGATTGGATGTTACGCGCTTCGACACGCAACTCATCGGCCACCTTGGTCGCTTCATCGACGCGTTCTTCTTCGAGTAGCGAGCGGGTCAGCGTGAGATAGTCGTCGACCTTGAGCATTGACGACTTGCGCGTACGTTCAACGACGCGCTTTAAGGTACTGATGACCTTGGGCCGGTCGCCAGCTGCTTCGGCAATGTCGGCGATCTTTCTCAATCGTTCGGTATTGCTCGACGACGTGATCGTCGACGCCCGTTCGAGGCACTCCATCGCTTTGCCATAGTCACCGGCCTGCTCGTGCATTTTTGCCAGCATGTCGTAGACGGATATGAAATCCGGGTACTCGTCGTTCAGGCGCTGAGTCTCATCCATCGCCTCGTTGAATTTCTTCTGGCGCTGCAGGGTCATCGCGTAGCCCATGCGTGCCCAGGGTACGGCGCGTGTCGAGACAATCGATTCATAGATGGCCGAGGCCTCTTCGACGCGCCCCAAGGTTACCAGCGATTCCGCTTTGATCCTCAAGGCATCCAGGGCGTAGCGCGGTGCCCGTTTCAAAACGTGGTCGCATGCCCCCAAAGCGGCTTCCTGATCATTGACTTCCAGATGGTCGAAGACATGTCGCAAGGCTTTCTTCTTGCGCAGCGATCGATCGAGCCGGACGGCCAGTTGCTCCGGGGTGTACGGCTTGATGAGGTAATCGTCGGGGGCGAATTCGGCCGCCGCTACAACGTGGTTGTATTTCCGTTCCGCCGTGGCGATGATGAAAACGCTGCGCAGCGGAAGAATGTGTTGGAAGCGCAGTTCCTCCAGCAGTTGCTGGCCGTCGCGCTTTTCGTCCAGATGATGGTCGCAGATGACGATGTCGAATGGGATGGTCCGCGCCATGCGCATCAGTTCCGATGCGTTGGCGGCCATGGAGATCGAGGTTGCTCCGATGACCGACATCTGCTCGCGCATCCACATGCGCACGGTGAAATGCTGTTCGGCAATCAGGACGCGCAGGCCCGCCAGTGCTCCACCGTTCTTGACAGCGAGTCCTGAACGGCGGGAGAGCGGTTCTGAGTCCTTTTGGCTCGGGAGCATTCCAATCCGTGGCGTAAGATCAAACGACGGTGCATTCTACGCCAAGAGTCAGGGGGATATCTCTCCGGCGGTGAGCCGCGGGATCCGACGGCTGCCTGCTACCGCCCGATGGCTGGCTAATCGATTCCCTGATCGCGAACGAAGACCGGGTCGAGCGGGTTGCGTCCATCAAAGATCGACGGAGCCTTCTGGCGTTTCCGTATGTCGAAGGAATTCCGGCTGCGGAATTCCTTCTACTCCGTCACAATAACCAGCGCATCGCCGGTACGACACAGCGTGCAGACTTTATCGGGCCGAATCAGGCGTTCCAAACCAACTACGACGGATCAGAGAATCATCCCCGCGCCGACCGTGTTGTTGGACGACTCATCGATGACGATGAAGGCGCCGGTTTCCCGGTTGGTGGCATAGGCGTCGGGGAAGATCGGCTGTGCGAGCTTGAAGCTGACTCGAGCGATGTCGTTCATGTTCAGCCTGTCCGCCGGTTGCTGTTCCATCGTGTTGACGTCGGTACGGTATTCGATGCCGGCGAGAATGGCCTTGCTGTCGCGCGTGGTGTGGCGGATCAGGTACTTACGGCGCGGGTCGAGCGGTGTTTCGGAGAGCCAGCAGAGCATGGCGTCGAACTGCTTTGTAACGTTGGGCTGTTCGCCAGTCTTGACGATCATGTCGCCGCGCGAGATGTCGATCTCGTCTTCCAGAAGGATCGTGATCGATTGCTCGGCAATTGCCCGGGGCAGTGAGTCGTCGAGGACGCGGATGTCCTTGATGCGCGACTCGCGGCCCGAGGGCAGAACGGTAACTGCGTCGCCGATGGCGATACTGCCTGACTCGACGCGCCCCATAAAGCCACGGTAGTCGTGCAGTTCGGGATTGGCCGAATCCTGTGGGCGGCAGACGTATTGCACCGGGAAACGGAAATTCTCTTCGTGATTGACGTGCGCGGCGCTGGCGGTTTCCAGCAGGTCGAGCAGCGTCGGCCCGGTGTACCAATCGAGCCGGTCGCCGCGCTCGACCACCATGTCGCCGTTGAGCGCCGACATCGGGATGAAATGCACGTCTTCGATGCCCAGCTTGGCGGCGAAGTCGAGGTAGTCGGTCATGATCCGGTCGAACACCTCCTGCGCGTAATCGACGAGATCCATCTTGTTGATGGCCACGACGAGGTGCGGAATGCCGACGAGGTGGGCGAGATAAGAGTGGCGCCGCGTCTGCGTCAGCACGCCCTTGCGCGCGTCGATCAAAATGACGGCGAGGTCTGCGGTAGAAGCGGCGGTGACCATGTTGCGCGTGTACTGCTCGTGCCCCGGCGCGTCGGCAATGATGTACTTGCGGGTGCCCGTGGTGAAGTAGCGATAAGCCACATCAATGGTGATGCCCTGTTCGCGCTCGGCCTGCAGGCCGTCGGTGAGCAGCGACAGGTCGATGGCGTCCATGCCGCGCTTTTTCGACGTGCGCTCGATGGCGCTGAGCGTGTCAACGAGGATGGCCTTGGTGTCGTACAGCAGGCGGCCGATCAGCGTGCTCTTGCCGTCGTCTACGCTGCCGCAGGTGAGGAAGCGGAGCAGGCCGTGGTTGGTGACGTGAGGGAGTTTTTCCGGTGCGTTCATTGCGGTTCCGTTCTCAGAAATCCTAGAAATAGCCTTCCTTTTTGCGCTGCTCCATCGACGCTTCAGAGGTCTGATCGTCGAGGCGCGTAGCGCCGCGTTCGGTGATCGTGGTTTCGGCCGTCTCGGCGATGATCTTGGCGACGGTGTCGGCATCGGATTCGACCGGGGCCGTACAGGTGATGTCGCCGACGGTGCGGAAACGCACCTTCAGGTATTCAATCTTGTCTTCGGGCTTCGCCGGCGTGATGTCGGTTACCGGCAACAGGCCGCCGGCCTTGCGTACCACCGGGCGGGTGTGGGCGTAGTAGATCGACGGCAGTTCAAGATTCTCGCGCTCGATGTATTGCCACACGTCGAACTCGGTCCAGTTCGAGATCGGGAACACGCGGATGTTCTCGCCCTTGAAGCTGCGCGCGTTGTACAGGTCCCATAGCTCCGGGCGCTGGTTCTTCGGGTCCCACTGGCCGAACTCGTCGCGGAACGAGAAGATGCGTTCCTTGGCGCGGGCCTTCTCCTCGTCGCGCCGCGCACCGCCGATACAGGCGTCGAAGCCGAATTCCTCGATCGCTTCGAGCAGCGTCACCGACTGGTGCTTGTTACGCGATTCGTCAGGCGACTTCAGCACTACCGTGCCGCGCTTCATTGAATCCTCCACTGAGCGCACGATCAGGCGCTCGCCGAGCTCGGTGGCACGTTTGTCGCGGTAGTCAGTGACTTCCCTGTAGTTGTGGCCGGTGTCGATGTGCATCAGCGGAAAGGGAAAGCGGCCGGGGCGGAAGGCTTTTTCGGCGATGCGCAGCATGCAGATCGAATCCTTGCCGCCGGAGAACAGCAGCACCGGGTTGGCGCACTGGCCGGCGACCTCGCGCATGATGTGGATGGCTTCGGATTCGAGCCAGTCGAGGTGGGTCAGCGTTTGTTTTGTCAGCGTGGTCATACGTTGGCTTTCAGAAGTCAGGCTTTCTTAACATGCAATCCGCATTCTTTGCTTTCAGGTTGTTCCCACCACCACCGTCCGGCGCGGATGTCTTCGCCGACGGTGATGGCGCGGGTACAGGGGGCGCAGCCGATGCTTGGGTAGTGCTTGTCGTGCAGCGCGTTGTACGGGACGTCGTTGAGCTTGATGTAGGCCCAGACTTCCTTTTCCGTCCAGTCGGCCAGCGGGTTGAATTTCTCCAGGCCGTTGCCTTCGTCAAAGATTTGCACCGGCAGGCCCTGGCGCGTGGCCGATTGCTGGGCGCGCATGCCGGTGATCCAGGCTTTCTTCCCGGCCAGCGCGCGTTGCAGCGGCTCGACTTTGCGTACATGGCAGCAGCCCTTGCGCAGTTCGACCGATTCGTAGAAGGCATTGATGCCATGCTCGCGCGTGTAGGTTTCGAGCAGGTCGTGGCGCGGGTAATAGAGCTTGAGCGTCAGCCCATAGTGTTTCCGGACATTGGCGATGAGATCATAGGTTTCCGGGGGCAGGCGGCCGGTGTCAAGCGAGAAGTTTTCAATGCCGAGTTGCTCGGTGTGGATCAGGTCGGTCAGCACCATATCCTCGACGCTCAGGCTATTGGCCAGCGCGGCCGGTGCGTATTCGGCGGCGATCTTCTTCAGCAGCGCGATGGCGAGTTCGGTCTTCTGCGACACGGCGTCGAGCAGCGCGGTGTCGTCGAGGTTGATGGTCCGGATGGGCGGCATGTGGCGACTCCTCAGGCCGAACGGCGCCGGAACAGCGGTTGCGGCTGGTCGACGGCGGTTTGGTAGGACTCGGAAAAATCGGTGAGACCGGCCAGCGCCGCGTCGATATCCTTATCGGGGCGTACGGCGTAAGCGTCGAAGCCGCAGCGTTTCATGAAGTAGAGTTGGTCTTGCAGCACGTCGCCGATGGCGCGTAGTTCACCTTGGAAGCCGAAACGTTCGCGCAGCAGGCGTGCCGTCGAGTAGCCGCGGCCGTCGGCGAACTTCGGAAAGTTGACGGCGATCACCGTGAAGTGGTCCAGGTCGTCGGCGATCGCTTCCGGCCCTTCGCCGCTGTCGAGCCAGACGCCGATGGGGCGTTGGTGCGCGAGAATCTCGTTCTTGCGCGCTTGCCAGACGGCCAGCGGCACGATGCAGTCCTCGTTCTCCAATGCAACCGATTCCGGCGTTTCGCCTTCGGCCGGCTTCAGGACTTGCCAGGTGTCGTCCACGATACGGCCGTTCTTGATGATCCTAGACATGGGCGGCTCCTTCTTCGGTGACGGCCGGTTTTCTGCGGTCGCGCCCGGCGTAGGCGCGTTCCTTGAACGGTTCGATGCCCAGGCGCTGGTAGGTGTCGATGAAGCGCTCGCTCGGCGAACGCTGTTCGACATAGACATTGACCAGCGCCTCGATCACGTCCGGCACTTCCTCGGCCGAGAACGACGGGCCGATGACCTTCCCGATCGTCGCGTCGTTGCCTTGCTGGCCGCCGACGGTGACCTGGTACCACTCCTCGTTGTTCTTGTCGACGCCGAGGATGCCGATGTTGGCGACGTGGTGGTGGCCGCAGGAATTCATACAACCCGAGATGTTCAGCGAGATTTCGCCGATATCGTGCAGGTAGTCGAGATCGTCGAATTTCTCGTGCACGGCCAGGGCGATCGGCACCGAGCGGGCGTTGGCCAAGGCGCACAGATCGCCACCGGGACAGCAGATCATGTCCGTGAGCAAACCGATGTTGGCAGTGGCCAAGCCGTGCGCGCGGGCGGTGGCCCAGATGTCGGGAAGGTCGCGTTGGCGCACGTCGGTCAGCACCACGTTTTGCTCGTGTGTGACGCGCAGCTCGCCGAAACTGAAGCGGTCGGCAAGATCGGCGACAACGTCCATCTGGATGTCGGTTATGTCGCCGGGTGCTACGCCGGGTGCCTTGAGCGAGAGCGTCACGGCGGCGTATCCGGGTACTCTGTGGGGATGCACGCTGCGCTTCGCCCAGGCGGCGAAGGTCTTGTTGGCAGCAATGGCGGCGTTAAAGGTGGCGTCGTCTGCCGGTAGCGATGCGTAGGCGGGCGGCGCGAAATGCGCGGCAATGCGGTCGAATTCCTCGTCGGTCAGTGTTGCCGGGCCATCCTTGAGGAAGGACCATTCTTCTTCCACCTGCCGGGAAAATTCCTCGACGCCCAGTGCGTTGACCAGGATCTTGATGCGCGCCTTGTAGAGATTGTCGCGGCGGCCGTAGCGGTTATATACGCGGATCAAGGCGTCAAGATAGGTGAGCAGATGCCGGCGCGGCAGGAAGTCGCGCACGACCTTGCCGATGACCGGCGTGCGCCCCATGCCGCCGCCGGCGAACACGCGGACGCCGATTTCACCCGATTCGTCCCGCACCAGTTCCAGTCCCACGTCGTGCGTGCGGATGACCGCCCGGTCCTCCGTGGCGGCATTGACGGCGATCTTGAACTTGCGCGGCAGGAAAGCGAATTCCGGATGAAAGGTCGACCACTGGCGCAGGATCTCGCAGTACGGGCGCGGGTCGGTCAACTCGTCAGGGGCGACGCCGGCGAACTTGTCGGTCGTGATGTTGCGGATGCAGTTGCCGGAGGTCTGGATGGCATGCATTTCGACAGTCGCCAGTTCGCCGAGAATTTCCGGTGTTTCCTCGAATTTCGGCCAGTTGAGCTGCAGGTTCTGGCGCGTGGTGAAATGCCCGACGCTGCGGTCATACCGGCGGGAGATGTCGGCCAGCTTGCGCAATTGGGTCGAGGATAAAAGGCCGTAAGGGATGGCAATGCGCAGCATCGGTCCATGGCGCTGAATGTACAGACCGTTCTGCAGGCGCAGCGGGCGCAACTCGTCGTCAGACAGCGTGCCGGCCAGGTTGCGGGCGATCTGGCCGCGATATTGGGCGACCCGCTCGTTGACGAGCTGCTGGTCGATGGTGTCGTAGCGATACATGTCCGCTTTTCCTTAGATGACGATTACAGGGAAATCAATTTGCCGCCGACCAGTACCAGCATGCTGGCCAGCATCGGGCGCAGGACGCGTTCCGGCACCTTCGCCGCGACGCGGCTGCCAAGCCAGATCCCGGGCAAGGAACCGAGCAGCAGGCTGCCGAGCAATGACCAGTCGACGCCGCCGATGGCCCAATGCCCGATGCCGGCGACCAGCGTCAGCGGCACGGCGTGCGCCAAGTCGCTGCCGACGATGCGGATCGCCGGCAGTTTCGGGTGCAGGAAGAACAACACGGCGACGCCGAGCGCGCCGGCCCCGACCGAAGATACGGTGACCAGAATGCCGAGAATCATGCCGACGCCGACTGTCGTTGGAGACTGAAAACGGGTGTGAGTTCGGTCGCCGGCGTGCGACAGCGCGTAGCGTTGCAGCTTTTGGCGAAACACGATGGCCAGTGCGGTGAGCAGCAGGGCGATGCCCAGTGAGACGGAAATGACTTGGCTGACGGCGGGGCTCTGTTTCGGCAGGAAAGACAGTACCCAGATGGTCGCGACCGATGCCGGAATACTGCCGCTCGCCAACAGGCCGGTGATGCGCCAGTCGATATGGCTCTGGCGCGCATGGACCACGGTGCCACCGGCTTTGGTGATTGCCGCGTAGAGCAGGTCGGTGCCGACCGCGGTGGCCGGATGGATACCGAAGATCAGGACCAGCAGCGGCGTCATCAGCGAACCACCACCGACGCCGGTCAGGCCGACGATGGCGCCAACGACGAATCCCGAGAGGGGGTAGAGCCAATCCATGTTGTCCGGTCCCTCGCGTGAATAAAGTGACCGTATGGTATTGCTTATAAGTTGAACGAAAAAGAATATTAAGTTAGATTGTTAGAACTGAACGTTATTTGGATGTGGGAATGAAGCTACAGCAGTTGCGTTATCTGGTTGAGGTTTCTCGCTGCGGACTCAATGTGTCGGAGGCCGCGGAGGTGCTCTATACCTCGCAGCCGGGAGTTTCGAAACAGATCAAGATGCTCGAGGATGAGTTGGGCGTGGTGGTTTTCGAACGCAGCGGCAAACGCCTGACGGCGGTGACCGAGCCGGGCAAGCGGGTCCTGGAAATCGCCGAGCGGATTCTCCGCGAGGTCGGCAACATCAAACGCGTCAGCGAGGAATATGCGGGAGGCGACACCGGCAGCCTGATCATCGCCACCACGCACACGCAGGCGCGCTATGCCTTGCCGACCGTAGTCAAGAAGTTCGTCGAACGCCACCCGGATGTCCGGCTGTCGATGCACCAGGGAAGCCCCACGCAGATCGCCGAATGGACGCTGAAGGGAGAGGCGGACATTGCCATCGCCACCGAGGCGCTCGATCAGTATCCGCAACTCGTGATGCTGCCTTGTTACCAGTGGGGGCACAGCGTCGTCGCGCCGGATGGACACCCGATCCTCTCCGCCAACACCATCACGCTCGCCGAACTGGCGCGCTGGCCGCTGATTACCTATGATCCGGCTTTTGCCGGCCGGTCCAGGATCAACAAGGCGTTCGAGCGGGCCCAGTTGACGCCCAACATCGTGCTGGCGGCCATCGACGCCGACGTGATCAAGACCTATGTCAGCCTCGGGCTCGGCCTGGGCATCATCGCCAGTATGGCCTATGATCCGGCGCGCGATCAGGGATTGCAGGCTCGCGATGTGTCGCAGTTTTTTGGCCTGAACACGACTCGCCTGGGATTGCGGCGCGGAACCTATCTGCGCCGTTTCGAATACGAATTCATCGAACTGTTTGCCTCGCATTTATCGAAGCGCGCGGTCGACATGGCGATGGAAGGATCTGGAATCAATGATGAATATCAGCTTTGACCCGTCCGGGCAGCCGCCCAAGTCCCTTTTGGCCCGAGTTATCGGAGTGGTGGCGGGGGTAATTGCCCTGGGTGTTGCTCTTATGTTCTCGGCCGTGATTTTTGTGATCCTGGCCATTGCCGGTTTGGCCTTGTGGGGTTATTTCTGGTGGAAGACGCGTGCGTTGCGCCGGCAGATGCAGGAACAGATGGAGCA
This sequence comes from Propionivibrio sp., assembly GCA_029975435.1. Lineage (GTDB taxonomy): Bacteria > Pseudomonadota > Gammaproteobacteria > Burkholderiales > Rhodocyclaceae > Propionivibrio. The sequence continues at coordinate 36,411 of JARKPC010000215.1, forward strand.
GATGCGAAGCCAGGGGTACGAGTCTCCCTTCGGCCAGGCGCCCGCTGACGATAATGTGATCGACGGTGAAGCCGTCCGGTTGGACGAGGATCGCAACAGGCTCCAGTAGGATCGAAGCGCCGCGCGATCTGCCAGTGACTGCTACTGGGTGCCTTCGGCGAACACCCGATTCCGGCCGTTCTTCTTGGCTTGATACAGCGCGGCATCCGCGGCCTGGATCAGGGCCAGTCCATCCTGCTCCTTGCCGCTCGCCACGGCAGCACCGATGCTCAAGGTAACAGGAATGGCGCGGCCGTCCCAATTGAAAACGGATTCCTCGACCTGGGTGCGGATCCGGTCGGCAATCTGCACGGCAATTTTCAGCGGGGCGTTGGTCAGGATGGCGACGAATTCCTCGCCGCCATAGCGGAACACCATGTCCTCTGCGCGCGACGTTCGCCTCAATATATCCGCCAGCTGTTTCAATACCGCATCTCCCGCCGCATGGCCGAAGGTATCGTTGATCCGCTTGAAGTGATCGATGTCCAACATCAGGCAGGACAGCGGAGATCCACTGGATTGGCTGAAAAGCAGCTCGGAAGCGAGAAAGTCCAGCCCGTTGCGGCGATTGGGAAGTTGCGTCAGCGTGTCGGTCAGCGCGTCCTGAAGCAGCCGCTTCTGGACGGTGGCGAACTCGTCGGTCGAACGCATCATGCCCTGGCGTTCGCGATGGATCTGTTCTCTCAATACCAGCATGCGAACGGCTGTCGTGAGGTGCACCCGCAGCGCCTGTTCGTTGACCGGTTTGATCAGGACGTCATCGGCGCCGGCGTCGATCACTTCGAGCGCACGGTTTTCCTGCTCGGGGGAAGCCAGAAACAGCGCGTAGCAGTCCTCGCCGGTTACGCTCTGGCGCAGGCGGCGGCAGAAATCGACCGGGTCGAGGCCTGGCATCGACATGTCGGCAATCATGATCTGGGCCGGCTTGCGCAGGGCTTGTGCCAGCGCCTTGGGGGTTTCCTCTATAAGTACCGGCTGGTGCCCCAGGTTCTCGATCAACTGCATCATCGGTTTGAGTTCACCAAGCGGGATGCCGATCAACTCGATATTCAGGCAGGGTGACCGGGAACGCCGGTCTTCGCTGGCCGGGACAGTTCCCATGCGGCGTACGGGGGGCGTGGCTGCCAGGATTTCGGCGAAAGGCGGAATGTCCTGGGTGCGCACCTGCAGCTTGGCGCCCCATTCCCGCCAGCACACCACGACCCGGTCGACCAGATCGTTGAGTGTTTCCCCGCTTATGCCCAGACGGGCGGCACGTGCCAGCAGCCCCGGGAGCAGGCTCCAGCGGGACTCCTCGTCAACCATGCAGATCTGTGCCAGCGCGCTGGCGAAGCTCAGCGAGAACGTCAGCGTTTGCGCCCGTGATCCATCGGCAAATCCGGCAACATCGGGGTTCTCGAAATGGAAGGCGGCCTGGATGAGCACTTCTGGAAGCCCCCATTCGCACAGCAGGCTGGCGGCGAGTTCATGGTGGTCCATGGCGAAGCGTTGTTGTTCCAGCTCTTCGATTGGTATGTTCTTCTCTCGCGCCTTGATCAGCACACCGGCATAGTCGTCCGGGAAGAGGGTGGCCAAGGCAAGTTCGCCGATCCGGGAAAGCAGGCCGATGGTGAAAATCTCTTCGCTGGCGATCTGGGCGAAACGCGCGAGTTCCTGGCAGGCGATGCCGGTAGCCAGGGAATGGCCCCAGAATCTCTCGTAGTCGAACTCCAGGCATTGCCCGCTGCGGTGGTTGTGCATGACGGAAAGGCCGATGACCAGGTCGCGGACACGGAACGAGCCGAGCGCCACGATGGCGCGTTGCAGCGAGATGATCGGGCGCGAGCGGCCGAATGCCGCGGCATTGGCGAAATAGAGGATGCGTCCGGCGATTGCGGGATCCGATTGGACCAACTGCACCAGGTCCGGGACGCGGTAGTCTTCGCGCTGCAGCAGCCGGATGATCGACAAGGCGACCCCTTTGGGCGAAGGAAGCTTGCCCGTGGCCTTGAGTTCAGCGAAGCGGTCGGGAGCGACGAAACGCATCCGGTATTTCTCCTGTGTCGGGCGCCATCATAACCCTATGCCGCGCAAGGGTCACGCCCGGGCCATTACGCTTGCAGCAGGAAGACGGTGGGCCGTTTGTCGATGTCAGGTATTCCCTGGCGCTTCCATTCGCATGAACGCATCGTCATGATCCGTTCGCTGGCCAGGGTAAGGTCGGTGGCTATTCCTATTCGTGTCTTAGGGTCGCACGTGTCGAGCAGCGCCTGCATCATCTGGCGGTTGCGATAGGGCGTCTCGATGAACAATTGTGTCCGCCGTTCCTTGCGTGAGTCGCGTTCGAGTTCCTGGATTCTCTTGCGCCGTTGGTCTTCCTTGGCTGGCAGGTAGCCGTGGAAGGCAAAGTTCTGGCCGGAGAGTCCAGACCCCATCAGGGCAAGCAGGATCGATGAGGGGCCTACCAGGGGAACCACGGTGATGCCGGATTCGTGTGCCAGCGCCACCAGGGCCGCGCCGGGATCTGCAACGGCCGGGCATCCGGCTTCCGAGATGAGGCCGACATCCTCGCCGGCAAGCAGGGGCGCCAACAGTTCGGGCAATGCGCCCGGCGGCGTGTGCTCGTTCAGTTCGCGGATGTCGATCTGCTGCAGCGGCGTTTCCGTAGGCAAGGATTTGAGAAATGCGCGGGCCGATTTGGCGTTTTCGGCGACAAAGCGTTTCAACTGTCTGGCGTGGTTGATTACGGCGGCCGGGAGGACTTCAGCGACTGGCGAAGGACCCAGCGGGACGGGGATGAGGTAGAGCTTTCCAGCGTTCATCGAGGGGCTTCACAGAACAGGGGAGCCGGCTTCCCGGAGCAGGTCGCAGAGAGCGATCAGCGGCAGTCCGATCAGGGCGTTCGGATCGTCTCCCTGCATGCGGGCGATGATGGCGATGCCCAGTCCCTCCGATTTGGCGGCTCCGGCGCAGTTGTAAGGCTCCTCCCGGCGCAGATAATTCTCTATTTCCTCGTCCGTGAGGTTCCTGAAGGTGACCAGCGTGGGGACGCCGCGTGTTTGCGCTGCCCCCGTCTTCGCGTCAAGCAGGCACAAGCCGGTATAGAAATTCACCGTCTTGCCGCGCATCGTCTGCAACTGCCTGACCGCGTTGTCGTGCGTGCCGGGCTTGCCATAGACCTGGCCGTCCAGGATGGCAACCTGGTCGCTGCCGATGATCAGGGCATCGGGGAAAAGATGAGCCACGGCGCGCGCCTTGGCCTCGGACAATCTAAGCGCCGTATTTTCGGGTGACTCCCCGGGCAAAGGAGACTCATCAGTCTGCGGATTGGCAGTATTGAAAGAAATTCCGAGCCGATTTAGCAGGTCGCGGCGGAACGGTGACGTCGAGGCCAGAACAAGTTGTCTGCAGGTCATGGGAAGTTAGGCGAAAATAGAGGCGTTTTCGCAGCAAAATTCAAAAAAAGGAAGAAATCCAGATAGTTGCGTGAATGGCTTTGACTTCGAGGGGCAAAAATAATATCATGCGCGCCTTATGTCGCAACGGATTGTTATTGACAGTCTGGCTTTTGCGCGGGAAGGCGGCTTGCTGCAAGGCGAATTGCCGGTCGCCAGCCTGACACGGGTGCTTGACTTGCTTGTCGATTCGACAGGATGTCTGAGTTATCGCGTGCAAGGCCAGATGGGCCCGCGGAACAGGCCGCAACTGATGTTGCAACTGGATGGCGTGCTATCCGTTTGCTGTCAGCGTTGCCTCGAAGGAATTGACTATCCTGTCAGGGTTCGCAGTCTGCTGGAACTGGTCAAGGACGAAGAAGAGCTGACGCAGGAGGAAATCGAGGATGACTCGAAAGATTTCCTTACGGCGCAAAAAGAACTCGATGTCGTGGAGTTGATTGAAGACGAGGTCATTCTCGATCTTCCTCCGGCGCCGCGTCACGATAGTTGTACGTTGCCTGAAGCAGGTCGGCAGACGGAAAAGGAATCTCCTTTCGCCGTCCTGAAAGGCCTGAAGGGCAAAGTGCAGTGAACTTGAATATGGAGTAATCATGGCCGTTCAACAGAACAAGAAATCCCCGTCCAAGCGTGGCATGCATCGTGCGCACGATTTTCTGACCAACCCGCCGCTGGCCATCGAGCCGACGACCGGAGAAGTTCACCTGCGCCATCACGTCAGCCCGTCGGGCTACTACCGTGGCAAGAAGGTCGCCAAAGGCTCGGCAGAATAAGATTCTGGAACTAGGCAGGTCGACTCCCTTGGGTGGGTAGCCTGCCTTTTCTTTTGCCTTATTGGATGACTGTTACTGTCGCTATCGACTGCATGGGCGGGGACCATGGTCCCGAAGTTACCGTGCGGGCCGCGCTGGACTTCGTGCGCAAGCATGATGACGTGCGCGCGATCCTGGTGGGGATCGAGGATAGGATTCGCCCCTTTCTCGGCAAAGGCGACGAGTCGCGCTTGGTAATCCGGCACGCCAGTGAAGTGGTGGCCATGGATGAGTCGCCGGCGCTGGCGATTCGCACCAAGAAAGATTCCTCGATGCGGGTGGCGCTCGATCTCGTCAAGAGCGGCGAGGCGGACGCCTGCGTGTCTGCGGGTAACACGGGTGCGCTGATGGCTATTTCGCGCTTCGTGCTCAAGATGTTGCCAGGAATCGACCGACCCGCGATCTGTGCCGTATTGCCGACGGTGTCTGGCCATGTCCACGTCCTCGATCTGGGGGCCAACGTCGATTGCTCGCCCGAACACTTGTTGCAGTTCGGGATCATGGGAGCGTCGCTGGTTGGTGCCATCGAGCACAAGGATCGCCCGACAGTGGGGATTCTCAATATTGGCGAAGAGGACATCAAGGGCAACGATGTCGTCAAGCGAGCGGCCGAATTACTGAAGGATTCGGGGCTTAATTTCGTCGGCAACATCGAAGGCGACGGCTTGTACAAGGGTGAAGCCGAGGTGGTCGTCTGCGACGGTTTTGTCGGCAACGTGGCGCTCAAGGCGTCCGAAGGACTGGCACAGATGCTGGCGACTTTCCTGCGCCAGGAATTTGGCCGGAATCTTCTGACAAAACTGGCAGCACTGGTTGCACTGCCTGTCATCAAACACTTCAAGCGCCGTGTCGATCACCGGCGCTACAACGGCGCCAGCTTGCTCGGGCTCCGGGGTATCGTGGTCAAGAGCCATGGATCCGCCGATGCCTTCTCGTTCGGCAATGCGCTCGATCGCGCGGCCGAAACTGTCAGAAATGGTGTTCTCGAGCGCATTTCAAAGCGCGTAGCGCAGCAACAACCGATTCAGGAGGTCGCATAGCATGTTTGCCCGCATCGCAGGCGTTGGCAGTTTTCTGCCGGGTTCGCCCGTAAGCAATGATGAACTTGCCCGACGCGGCGTCGATACCACGGATGAGTGGATCGTGACCCGCACCGGGATCCGCACGCGTTATCTGGCCGAGTCCAGTTGTACGTCCAGCGACCTGGCGTTTGAAGCCAGCCGCCGGGCGCTTGAGGCAGCGGGAACAAGTGCCGCGGAGATCGACCTGATCATCGTGGCTACGTCCACTCCCGATTACATTTTCCCGAGTACCGCTTGCTTGTTGCAGGGCAAACTCGGCAATGTCGGCGCGATGGCCTTCGACATCCAGGCGGTGTGCAGCGGTTTTGTCTACGCCATGAGCGTCGCCGAGAAGTTCATTCGTTCTGGGTCGCACAAAAAAGCACTGGTAGTCGGTGCCGAGGTTTTTTCGCGCATCCTCGACTGGCAGGATCGCACGACGTGCGTGCTGTTCGGCGACGGTGCCGGAGCTGTCGTTCTCGAGGCCTCCGAGACCCCCGGAATCCTGGCGACGGCGTCCCACGCCGACGGTTCGCAACACAATATTCTTTCTGTGGCCGGGCAGGTCTGTGGCGGCAAGGTGACGGGCGACCCGTTCCTGCGCATGGATGGACAAGCTGTTTTCAAGTTTGCCGTTCGGGTCTTGTCCGAAGTGGCGAACGAATGCTGCGGCGCTGCGGGTGTGGCGTCGTCGGAGATTGATTGGCTGATCCCGCATCAGGCCAATATTCGCATCATCGAGTCGACAGCCAAAAGACTCGGGCTCTCGATGGACAAGGTTGTGGTGACGGTTGACCAGCACGGAAATACATCTGCGGCTTCGGTTCCGCTGGCACTCGATGCCGCAATTCGCGACGGGCGTATCCAGCGCGGCCAAAAGCTGTTGCTGGAAGGTGTAGGTGGCGGTTTCACCTGGGGCGCAGCGTTGCTCCAGTTCTAGAGAAGGAAAAACCTATGGCATTCGCTTTTGTGTTTCCCGGGCAGGGATCGCAGTCGGTCGGCATGATGAACGCCTATGGCGATGCCGCCATCGTGCGTTCGACGTTCGACGAGGCGTCCAGTACGCTTGGGCAGGATCTGTGGCAACTCGTCGCCGAAGGCCCGGCAGAATTGCTGGCCCAGACAGTCAATACCCAGCCCCTGATGTTGACCGCCGCTATCGCCGCCTATCGTCTTTGGCTGGAAAAAGGCGGAAAACTTCCTGCCGTCGTTGCCGGGCATAGCCTGGGAGAGTATTCGGCACTGGTGGCCGCGGGTGTTCTGGAATTCAAGGATGCTGTTCCGCTCGTGCGACTGCGCGCTACGGCGATGCAGGAAGCCGTTCCCGTTGGAACGGGGGCAATGGCGGCGATTCTCAATCTGGATGACAACAAGATTCGCGAAGCCTGTGCCGAAGCGATTGCCGAACTGGGTGAAGGGCAGGTCGTCGAACCGGTCAACTTCAACGGCCCAGGGCAGACGGTCATTGCCGGAAGCAAGGCCGCTGTTGAACGCGCCTGCGAAGGCTGCAAGTCGCGGGGTGCCAAGCGGGCGGTGATGCTGCCGGTGTCCGCGCCGTTCCACTCATCGCTGATCCGACCCGCAGCTGACAGGCTGGGTGCGCGTCTGGCAGAGATCCATTTCAATGCGCCGAGCATTCCTGTCGTCAACAACGTTGACGTCGTTGTCGAGAACGATCCGGATAGGATCAAGGATGCGCTCATTCGCCAAGCCTATTCGCCGGTTCGCTGGGTCGAGACTGTTCAGAAAATCGCTACCATGGGCGTTACCAACGTTGCCGAGTGCGGTCCGGGCAAGGTCCTGGCCGGGCTCACCAAGCGTTGCGCCGATAGCCTGAACGGGATCGCACTTTGTGATGCTGCTTCTATCGAAGCCAACCTCAATCTGGAGTAATCCTTATGTATCTTAAAGATAAAGTTGCATTGGTCACAGGAGCCGCGCAAGGCATCGGAGCAGCGATTGCCTTGGAACTCGGCCGACACGGCGCGACCATCGTCGGAACCGGGATCAACGAGAAGGATTCCGAGCGCATCAATGCCAACCTCGCTGCCGCCGGTATCCCGGGGCGCGGCATTGTCATGGACGTGCGCGATCCGGCCCAGATCGAGTCCGGTATCGACCTCATCGAAAAGGAGTTTGGCGGCATCTATGTGCTGGTCAACAACGCCGGGATTACCCGCGACAACCTGACCATGCGCATGAAGGACGAGGAGTGGGACGCGGTCATCGATACCAATCTGAAAGCCGTGTTCCGTCTCTGCCGTTCGGTCATGCGCGGGATGATGAAGGCGCGTGATGGCCGCATCATCAACATCTCATCGGTGGTCGGCTATGCAGGCAACGCCGGTCAGGCCAACTACTGCGCCTCGAAGGCCGGGGTGGCGGGGATGTCCCGGGCTCTGGCCCGCGAGCTCGGCAGCCGGAATATCACCGTCAATTGTGTGGCGCCCGGTTTCATCGATACCGACATGACCAAGGTCCTGGAGGAAAAGCAGCGTGCCGCCCTCGTGACGAACGTGCCGCTTGGCCGCCTGGGACAGCCGGAGGACATCGCCGCCGCCGTGGCGTTCCTGGCCTCGCCGGGAGGCGGCTACATCTCCGGCACGACCATCCACGTCAACGGCGGGATGTACATGAGTTAATGCCCGCGAGGGCAGTGGGCGACAGGACCGGCTCGCCCGCTGAGCAGGTTGGTAAGAGTCGGTCAGTTTGTTAGAATGAAGCGGTTTTGCTTCACACATGAACCTTTAAAAGGAGTCCTTTAATGGAAAATATCGAACAACGCGTCAAAAAGATCGTTGCAGAACAACTTGGCGTTAATGAAGCTGACATCAAGAACGAATCTTCATTCGTTGACGACCTCGGCGCGGATTCGTTGGATACCGTTGAGTTGGTGATGGCGCTTGAAGAAGAATTCGAGTGCGAGATCCCGGATGACGAAGCCGAGAAGATCACCAGCGTCCAGCAAGCCATCGACTACGTCGTCGGCCACAAGAAGTGATTCCGTGAGAGAGCGTCTGTGGCCGGCACGAGCCGCCCACAGACGTTTTGTCTCTTGCTTGTCGGTTTTTCAATTCCTTTCCTAATTACTTTCCTGTTTCCCCGGAGAATAAATTGACACGTCGCAGAGTCGTCGTTACCGGTCTTGGAATCATTTCACCGGTTGGCAATACCGTCGAACAAGCCTGGCAGAACATCCTTGCAGGTCGCTCGGGGATTGATCGGATTACACGTTTCGACGTTTCCTCGTTCCCGGTGCAGATTGCCGGCGAGGTGAAGGATTTTGATATAACCCAATATTTGCCGGCCAGGGATGCCCGTCGGATGGACACCTTCATCCACTACGGCATGGCGGCAGGTATTGACGCGATCAAGGATGCCGGTTTGGAAGCCCACCCGGCCAACGCAGAACGGATTGGGGTCTCCTTTGGGTCTGGTATTGGCGGATTGCCGATGATCGAAACGACTCGTGACGAATTC
>JARKPC010000222.1 GCA_029975435.1 Propionivibrio sp.
GCCCGGCAGCGCTGGTTTCTGGTCGCGGTCACGAAGGGCAGCCCGTTTGACTTTGACGCCCTGCAGCCCGGGGAATATCCCGAGCGGCGCCTGGCGGATGTCATGGACAACATCCCGCTGGACGATCCCTGCTGGGGCACCATGCAGTATCTCAAGGACAAAGAGGTGCGCGACCAGGATGCAGGGAAGGGGTTCAGGATGCAGATTTTCGACGGCAGCGAGCGGAGCATCTCGACCCTGACCAAGGGGATTGCGAAGCGCCGATCAACGGACCCGTTCTTTCGTCATCCGCAGAATCCTGACTTGTTGCGTTTGCCTACCGTGAGGGAGCACGCGCGCCTGAAGGGGATTCCTGAGCATCTGGTGTCAGGATTGGGCCAGACCCTGGGGCACGAACTGTTGGGGCAGAGCATCGTCTATCGCCCTGTCCGGGCCATCGCCTGTTTGCTTGGAGCGTCCTTGTTGGCCTTCAAGTCGGGGATCGTCGCGCCAGGCGGGCGGCGATTCAGGGCTGCAGCATGAGGTGATCATTGATCCCGTTCCCCCTTGGCCTCGGCCGAGGGGGCTTTTTCGAGGGTGGCGCGCCATCTTGGAAAAAGCTGATATTGGGTGCAAAATGCCCATGCAATTTGAGTAGTGCCGTCGTCACGCAATGTGCGACGTCTGAATCCGATCAGCCCCTGCGATCGGAGCGGCCGCAAGGCTTGGGGCTTTTTCAGCATTTACCCACTCGGGAGACCACTTCCCGATTGGGGATCGTGCCGTCTCCTTTTTTTGACGAAAGGAGACATCCCATGAAGTATCAGGAGTTCGATGTGCCGCCGCCCTTCGAGCGCATTGCATTCGGCAACGATGTTCTGTCTGGCTTGCCTCGCTGGTCGAACGCACTGGAACCGCCGCCTATCGATGAGATCGTTGATGTCACGACGAACCGCATCGGACTGGCCAGGGTAATCAAGTACTTTGTCGAGTCTGGCTATCTCGGTCTGTTGGTCAAGCCCATCGATCCCCCTGCATGGTTCATCACACAGAACGGTTTTGACGCCACGGCGCATGTCTTTGGGGCAGAAATCCAGATCGGCGACTATGCCGAACCGGAATTGAACGCTCCAAGCCAGGCACAGTTGGCCGCTCTGCAACGGTTCGCCACCAGGAACGGGCGTCGTTGGAAAGTCATGCTGCTTCAAGCCTGGGGCAGTGGGGCCGACGAGAAGGAAACGGACGGCCCGCTGCTACGCCAGGTCCGCAATCAGTTTGGCTCGGACTGGCTGTGTACAGCCTGCAGGATCCGCCCGTAGTCATCGGGCACGGGTATTTTCAGTTCAACAACCCAGTACGGGAGATTTCGTTTCCCGTCCGGGTGCGATCTCCCTCTTTTTGATTCTCGAAAGGAGTTCGCATGTATTTCCAGAGCCAAGCGGAATATTTGGCGTACCACTCGCCTGCTCAACGCGCCGAGCGTGCAGCACAGGCAGAGCGGCAGTCTTCGCTGACCGTGGGCAGCGCGCTGTTGTTGTTCAACGATGGTGACGTGAGCGGTGCGCGCCAGGTGCTGTTCGATGGTGGCATTTCTGACGATGGCATCGCTGAGTACCTGCGTCAATGGGGTGCGGAGTAGCTTTTCGGCCCTTGAAATGCGGTGGCTTCGAATATATATTGGATATATACCAATCACCTCGGAGCCACGGCGATGTCTGCAAATCTGTTGTTGAAATTTCGTTCAAAAGACACGTCCTTTGGGGTTTCGCGAGAAACCCTGAAGGCGCTTTCCAAGGAGCTCGACATGGCTGAAACCGCTGTCGTACATATTGCTTTGGCGAACTTCGCCAAAGCAACCCTGCCGGCCTATGAGGCAGATGACGGCCCGCTGATGGAATCGGATATTGACCGGCTGAAACAGTCCGCTCTTTCGAAGATGCCGCAAGGGCGCTTGCTGAGCAAAAAGTCGTTAGTTGGTTGAGGAGGGGCTATGTGGCCAGCACCCGAGCCGGGAGATATCGTCTGGTGTCGTTTCCCGGAAAGACCCCGTGATGTTCCTGGCCCTAAACCGCGACCGGCATTAGTGCTCGAAGTCAGTCAGTATGAAGATGGCCACCTGCTAAAAGTGGCCTACGGCACGTCCAAGAAGGTCAATCAGCTAATGGCGGGTGAGTTCGCTATTTGCAAAATGGCGAATCCACTCGCGTATCAACTGGCTGGCCTTGCCCTCGATACCAAATTCGATCTTCGCACCGTGGTCGAAATCCCATGGGATGAACTGTTTTTTGCCGTCCCTCCACGGCCGGAGCACGGGCAACACCCTAAGCTGGGTGTTTTGCACCCGAGTTTGGTCAAAGTAGTGGCCAGCGCATTGCGCGCGATTTCAAAGTAAGTCTCACACGACCGGCTCCCTCGCGGGGCCGGTCCAATTTCATATTTACCACCCTTGCGGGACTGTGTCCGCAAGGGTGCCGTTCCGCGTTAATTCTGGAGAAACCACCATGAATAACGAGCTTGAACGGATCATCGACAAGGTCAAGAAGTGCATGGCTCTGTCGACGTCGGACAATCCCAATGAGGCCGCCGCCGCGTTGCGCCAGGCGCAGGCCTTGATGCGAAAATATGGCCTCGACGAGGCTGGCCTTGTTGCTTCTGAGGTTGGCTCGGCCGACATTGATTGTGCCTCTGACAATGGCACCAGGCCGCCGGCCTGGGAGTCGATGTTGGTGACGCTGGTGGGGAAGGCTTTCGGTTGTCAGGGGATGTTCGTACCTGGTGCGAAAGTGAACGGCCGTCGCGCCGGCGGCGTCTATCGCTATCTCGGGATCGCCGCGCAGGCCACCATGGCTGCGCATACGGGGACCGTGCTGTTGCGGCTATTGCGGACGTCTCGGCTGTCACATGCGAAGCAATTGCGCGAAGAAGCGAAAGCGGAAGGCTGGAAGGCGACGAAAGCCGAAGAACGCTCTGCCGCCGATGCCTTTTGCTTGGGATGGCTGATGGCGGTTCAAAAGCAAGTAGTGGCATTCGCGAACCCGCCGGCAATCGAGCAGGCCATCCAGCGCCAATTGATTGAGAAAACCAAGGGCCGAACCGCGAGGGCCGCGCCTGGCCGCATCAACCAGTTCGATCAATCGTCTGTTGCCGATGGCTGCAAAGCTGGCGGCGATGTGCGGTTGCATCGACCGGTCAATGATGCCGCTCAGCAACGGGCCTTGCCCCACCGAGCGGTGATGGCTGGCGGGTAGCTGGTAAAACCTAGTCAATATTATTGGAGTCACCAACACCTCGGAGGGGTTTAATCGCCCCTCCAGGGCGAACCTCTCTGTGGGGCACCATTTAAGAGGGGTAAATACGATGCGAATTCAGCTTCCAAATGATGTGGTCGCCGTGGGCTACAAAGAAGTTCGGCCTTATCACTACGAACAGATATTCAGAAGTGGGAGCGCTGGCTTTACTGGTAGTGAGCGCGAATTTGTTGAAGCCGGCCATGGCTACGAGTACGTGGAGATCGACGCATATACCCGCCTCGTCGGCAGCGACGTAGGCTCGGCGCCACCGCTCCATCGAGCTCTGGCAGCAATGCCGAAGGAGTCCAGGGATCGCTTGGTGCGCTGGGCGCTAACTGCGTCAAAGCGCGATCCTCGGGTGAGCCCAGCTTATCTCGACAAGCTGATGGCGCCGTCGGGGCCGGGCAGGGCGCGCTATCGTGGCGTCATCTGTGTCGTTGATGGTGTCGTGTATTTCCGCGAAAGCTCACGGCCATTCGACGACCACGGGAAGCCCGGCAGCCTGTTGCTAACCAAGTGGCGGAAATGGGCGGCAAAGGCATCCGTCCAGCACAAGGCGTCCCTGCAGACGCTGGTCTATCCGCTGCCTGGCTACTGGGTGGAGTGGGAAGTCCTTGGTGCATGTGAGGTGCTGGGGATTGACCTCGAACACCTAGCTGACCATGAAGATGAAGCTGTGATATCTACTGCAGCGTCAAGCGCAACAAGCATTTGACCAACAACTAATGCCTCGGAGGGGTTTAATCGCCCCTTCTGGGCGAACCTCTCCGTGGCTTTTTTATGGAGAAACGAAATGGCCCATGAGGCTTACATTGTTGCCGAGCTCGAAGACGCAGGCGATGCTCCGTCCTATTGTGTGAGCTGCGAATGGAAAGGGCCGGCAAGTGAAGCAGATAGCGCCTGGGGTTGTCGTTTGACGCCGGGAGGTATGGTCCCCGCTGGCCGGTGTCCCTGTTGTGGCGAACCGGTCTACATTGAAGTTGAAGCTGAGCCGGTGCGTATCGTGATCGGTCTGGATGGTGGTGTCGTTCAGGGGGTTACTGCGAATACGCCCGTTGAATATCTGGTATATGACTACGATATCGAGGGTTCTGATCGCGTGGTGACTCGGCCGGCGCTCGATGGCGGGGAGGTCGAAGTTTTCGACTCTGGCTGTGACGACGCTGTGGTGGACGCCAAAACCGTTGCGACGATCTACGCTGCGCTCGAAGCCGAAGCCATTCCTTAATAGCCGCAAGAAATTCAAACCAAGCCTGGTGTTCCCGTTGGGGACGCTGGGCTTTCCTTTCTTTTGTCCGCATTGCTACTATCCCGATGTGCTATCCAAAAGCCAACACTCTGAAAGGAAAGAAGTGAAACCAGTCTATTTCCCTGGAAACATGGGGCAGCCTTGCAAGGCACTCTGCGGCGTTGCCCTTGGTATTGATAGGTCATTTGCTCATGCAACCATCGTGGTCTATCAAGGGCCGCAGCATATGCCTGCAACCTCGATTCTGAATGCTGCGCATGGACTTGAATTGATTTTGAATAGCGTCCTGAACAACGACTTGCGAGGGGTGCGCGTCGAGTTCATCAGTTTCGTTGCTGTTTTTGAGCTAGAGAGCGGACGCCTTGAGGCGCGTGATTTCCCGATACGCGTGGATGTCGACGACTACGTTGCACGAGGTAACCGTTGCGACGTCTCGCAGGTGCCGGCTGATGGCTTGGGCGGCGCGTTGCTCAACCTGATCGGCAAGGGCGACAGGTGTTACAGTTTTTGGTCTGGTGATGTCGTGGGCGGATGTACTCGGTTTTTCCTTGACCAGGAAGGGGTCAAAGGAGTGTCTCAGAGCGAGGCGACCAAGCTGTTGGAGGCGGTGGATTAGTTTCGTAAGGGTATGCCCTTGACGAACCGCCGCGTTCTGGTACTGTTTGGTTGCGAACCAAACCCAAAATAAACCGGTTCGCGCATTGAACCCAAAGAGTACCAATGAACTACTTTGTCCGCGCCTATCTTCGGGCATCAACCAATGAGCAGGATGCCGAGCGCGCCCGGGGCGCGCTGGATCGCTTTGCGGCCGAACGCAGCGTCACGATCTGCAACTACTACGTCGAGAACGAATCCGGGGCTCGCCTCGATCGCCCCGAATTGTTCCGGCTGCTGACGGATTGCCGGCCGCGCGACGTGCTCCTGGTCGAAGACATCGACCGGCTGTCGCGCCTGGCCAGCGCTGACTGGGAAGCCCTCAAACGGACCATTCGCGAGCGCCAGGTGCGGGTGGTCGCGGTCAACGTGCCAACGACCTGGCAGCATCTGGCGCCGGCGCAAGGCGAGTTCGATGCGCGAATCTTTGGCGCGATCAATGACATGCTCCTGGACATGCTCGCCGCTTTCGCTCGCCGCGACTACGAGCAGCGCCGTGAGCGCCAGGCGCAGGGAATCGCCAAAGCCAGGGGGCAGGGGAAATATCAGGGGCGGCAACCAAACCAGGAACGCTACGACGCCATCAACCGAATGCTGGCCAGCAATAATTCCTGGAGCGTGGTTCAGCGCACGATCGGCTGCAGCCGGGCAACCATCAGCAAGGCCGTCAAGTTTGCCGCGGAACAGCGTTCCGAAACCTATTGCGAAATTCATGACAACATGAGCGAGCAGAATCGAGCGCTCGGAAGTCACTCACAAGGTGTAGTCGCCCCTCAACAAGGAAGAAGCGCATGCGCATCATAGGCCGCCGCAAGGAGCATCCCATCACTTTCTCGGCCTCGGCCGAGTTGTTGGCTGAGGGCGCGCGATTCAATGACGAAATCCACCGCCTTCCGACCGGCAACACGACCCATATCCCGAAGGGGCTCTACCGGTTCAAGTCCTTTGAAGAGGCCAATCAACACCAGCAGGATTGCCTGATCGCCGGCATGGCAAAAATCGCCTTGGAGCGGATGTAATGGATGAATACAGCCGCCCGGCAACCATTGAAGACCTTAAGTCGCTGATTGCCTCCCTGAATGTCCAGGGCGCTGATTACCTGCTGATCGGTGGGTATGCTTTGTTCGCGCACGGCTACCATCGAGCCACCACGGACATCGACGTTCTGGTGCCGGCGACTCAGGAGGCCGGGATCAAGATTCGCTCTGCGTTGATGGTACTACCGGATCAGGCGGCGAAAGACATTGATCCGGCCTGGTTCGACGAAGGCGAGAATATCCGCGTGGCAGATGCCTTTGTGGTCGACGTCATGCTCAACGCTTGCGGCGAAACCTATGAAACCCTGAAGCAGTACGCCGAAACCGTCGATCTGGACGGTGTTCCCGTTCGCACAATCAATCTGGAGGGCCTGCTGCGGACCAAGCAAACGATGCGTGAAAAGGACGTATCCGACAGAATCGTCCTGGAGCGAGCGCTCGAAACGCTCAGGGAGCGCGTAAGCAAGCCGAATAATGATGATCGGCTTTGATTCTAAAAACTGAGTGGAACCAGAATTGGAAAAGTGATGGAATACGCCGACTTTTTGAAAACCATCCCTGAAGGACTCGGTGTAACTGAGAAGACGCTGCGGCTGTGGTTCGTGATCTACCAATGGATCGTTGAGAATGGCTACGCGGATTCAGCCGATTCCCCTGAGTTTCTTCAGCACGTCAACGCTTTCAGAAAATGTTCAACCCAAACGGTGGCCACCCATTTGCGGCGCATGTCCGACGCAAAGTTGATCAAGCGCAACGTGCTTCGCCGAAAGCTACCCGCTGAAGCAAAAGAAGCGCTATCGATAGGCTCACTTCTGTTTGCACCAGGCCCTGAATCAATTCCAACAACGTTTGTCCGGTATTGCCTGCCTGAGCAAACGTGCCCAACCGAATTCAAGTCGTTTGATGCAGCAGTAACTGCTATCGATGGGCGGCTTAACGCGCTTCGTGAAGCTGTGCCTCACAATAGCGAGGAAAATGGAGTAAGCATGAAAACCGTGGAGCAGCAACCCAAGGGGTATGACGTTTCACTTGAGGAAGTTGATGAGGCCGCAAGGATATTCGTCGCTCATACAACCACTGCCATGCAAGAGATGCTGGCAAAAGGATTGGATTGTGGAGCTGCCGTTCAAGCAGTTGTACAAATGAGTCTCCGAACTTATGCCGACTTGCTCGGGGACGATGAAGAGGCGATCCGGCAGACTAGAAAATTCCTTGATGAATGGGAGCGCGACTTGAGCGAAGCGCCGGCATCAATCGAGCACTAGGAAAAGGAATCGAAATGGCGAAAATTATCACGTGTCCAAAATGCGGGGCTGATGCAAAAGCTTGGGGTCGAGTGCTGTGTTGGTGTGACAAGGATTTTTGCAATGGGCAGCGCTGTGGTGCCGATGACTTGGCCGAAGAATTTGAGTGTGAAGCTTGCGGCGAAAAAGGAACAACGCCAGAAGCCAAATCCTACCGCGCCATGTATGCCCCGAAAGACTGATCAGAAACTCAAAATGCCACTTGCAAGTCCGGCATGATTTGAGAGACTGAACCAATCAAGGACTGACAAGATTTGGCGCCGCACTGGGTGCTGAAAAACCACTGATCTCGAGTAAGAGCACGTTATGCATCTGGCCCTTCTCTTTGGTGTTTTCCTTGGAGCCTACCTGATCTACATGATCTTCGTAGGCGGGGCGTCGAGCCTTTGCGCATTCGCGTCCAATCATCCCTATCGGTTTACCAGGGGAGTGATTGGTGCGATCGCAGGTTTCTTGGTCGCCTGGCTGTTTGGTCTTCCCTACGTCATCGAGATAACGACTTCCAGTGCGCTCTGTTCCGTTGTGCTCGGGGAGATAGTCTGATGGCGTCGGCGTTGGCGATCTTGGCGATGGTTGTGATGGTGCCAGTGGTGCTGTATCAGACGGCCTCCGTCCTCATCGGAACCTTGCGAAACGTCGTCGTTGCCAGTCCAGGGTTCGCCGTCAAGGCATTCGCCTCGGGTTCGGTGATGGCAATCATTGGCTATCTCAAAGATGGCTTTGTGACGATCGAAATCGTGGTCTACGGGTTTCTGGGATGCCTCTTGTATGCCCTGGTTCTCCTGATCAAATTCGACGGCAAATAACCGAACAACGAAAGGACAGGGTATGCAACAGCGTTGGAAAATCGCGGGAGTAATAACCGTTGGCCTCGCGATCAGTTTGCCGGCCGCCGGCCGGGATAGCTTCAAGGAACCGCGTTCCGATGCGGAGTGGAAGTCCTTTTGCGAAGCGCCGGACTTCAAGCAGAAGTTGCTGGCCATCGAGGACAAGGCGCAGCGTGAACTGGTGGCTGGCACCTGCCTGCGAGCACCCTGGCAGAAATTCGTGCCAAGCAAACCGAAAGCCTGGTGAGCGAGTATCCGCGCAAATGACCAGCAGTCGGCCACAGCGCGCTTGGGTACGCCAGCCCTCCGGTCGGCGTCTCGATCTGGCCAATCCGACTCCTTTCGATTGGGAGGACAGGGATCTTGCGATCGGCCTTGCCCGGACCTTCCGCTGGGGTGGTCACTCGATCTGGTCGAGGCCGATGTCGGTTGCACAGCACAGCATCCTGGTGCTGACACTCCGGCGCCAGATGTCGCCGGCGCCGCTCGATCGCCAGGTCGCCTTGCGCGAACTCCTGCACGACGCTGAGGAAGGGCTAATCGGCTTCGATCCGATCTCTCCGCTCAAGCCCATTCTGGGCAATGCGTTTGAAGCGCTGATGGACCGTTTGACGCGAGTGATTTTCCTGCGCTATGGGTTGCCGTGGTGGACGGAAGAGGAAAGGGCCAGGCACAAGCAAACCGACAGGCTAGCGGCCGCCAGTGAGGCGGTTCATGTGGCGGGGTGGTCGGTCGAGGAAGTACGCGCAGTGCTCGGCATCAAAATCAAACCGCTCGTCGATGATCCACTTGTCGCCCTGTACGGCGGCACACCCTGGGAACCCTGGCCAGCGAGCGTTGCGGCAGATCGTTTTATTGCCGCACTGGAAAATCTATGAGGAATTCGATGGGACGCAAAAAGCAGGACTCACTAGTCGAAGACATCGCCGAACTGGCGGCGCGGTGGCATTGGGGTGTTGGTGTTGCCCTGGCTATTCTCAGCTACCTGGTGCTGCATCACTTTGCCGGGCTGCCTACGGTGGCCACAGTTACCCCGGGCGAGATTGGTTCGATGATGACGACCACGGTGCTTCGCTCGGCATCACGGGTATTCCAATACCTCGTGCCGCTGCCATTCCTGGCTGGGGCTTTTGTTTCTGCGATCAGGCGCCGCCGTGCCGGCGAGCTGCATGATCAGGTAGCAGCCGATGGATCAGATAATGCGCTCGAGAAGATGACCTGGTTGGAATTCGAAGGTTTGGTCGCTGAGTCATTCCGACGCAAAGGTTATCGCGTCGTGGAGAAGGGCGGTGACGCTCCGGATGGCGGCGTTGACCTCGTTGTGTATCTGGCCTCGGACAAGTACCTGGTGCAGTGCAAGCAGTGGAAAACCCGCCAGGTCGGGGTAGCGATCGTCCGGGAGCTCTATGGAGTGATGACGGCCGAGCGGGCTGTCGGCGGTTTCGTCGTTGCTTCAGGTGATTTCACGAGGGATGCGAAGGCCTTTGCGATGGGGCGCAGCATCGAGCTGGTCGACTCCCGTAAATTACGGCGCATGGTCGGTGGCGAATCGCCCGCCGCCAGGGCTTCAGCAACCGCCGCCGATCCCAAATGTCCAAAGTGCGGTAGTGCGATGGTGAAGCGGACTGCAAAGTCCGGCACCTATGCGGGCAACCAATTCTGGGGTTGCACTAAATTCCCCAGTTGCAAAGGGATTATCAATTTTTTTGGGGGGGGCAAGGAATAGAATGGTCGGGCGCCAGGTTCTAACCGGCGCACGATTCGGTGTCGGCCGTTTCAGAATTCAGGCTTTGTAACGAGAGAGATTGGTATGGGCAGCAATTTTTTGGAAGATGGCCAGGTTGAGGCCCGACGCCAAGTTCAACAAGCCATCGATGCCTTAAAAACGACTGCTGGCGTGCAGGATCGATATGAGAGTGAAATATTGTCCCGCAAGAGGCACGGGCACGATAGCGGTTCCTATCAGCGCCTGTCAGATGAATTAAGCCGACAATACTCTGAACAAGACAAAAACTTCCGCCTTCTCGAAGATGCCTATCGCAAACAGTTTCCTGACGATCTCGAAGCGTTTGTTACGACCATTGATTTAACTCCAAGATGACCTTCCGGTATTTCCATCTGCGGTTGCTGGCTATGCTCGAATAGACAGGAAGGTTTCCATCCATACCTTGGTTCAGGGGAACTCCACGAACACCTGGCCACACTCGCAGCACTGGATCTTGAGGCCTGGCTTTCCCCAAAGATTGGTATTGCAGCAGCAGGTGTATTTCGACCGGTTGCTCTTATTGGTGGCGGCGCCGGCAACCTCGCCAGGCGCCGGAGCACCGGCCGAGGCAGATGCTTGCACAAGCTGGACCCCGGATATCGCGGGAATGCTCGCGCCGGCCGGCGGCAAGCTCGGCGCCAGGCTGGCCACGTTGCTCTGGCTGGCGGCAACTGCGTCCGCCGGCGCGAAGCGGTCGTACCAGGAAATCTGGTAGTCCCTGGTCAGTAGGTCACAACAGACCTGCAGGAACCGCCCGCCATCGAGCGGGTAATCTGCGATGCAGTCACCCGTTCGCTTCCCCCCGGGCTTGCCCGTGCTTGATGGCATCAAGCCCAGCGCCTCCATCTTTTCCGCCCACTCGCCATTGTGATACCGGCCACGGCCGGGAGTGCCGAAGTGGTACTGCCAGAGGTGCACCATTTCGTGGGCCAGCGTCTGCATGATCTCGACGATCGGGACGACGGCGAAGTAACTGGGGTTGAGCGCGATCTCGTCGATGGTTTCCCCGTTCCGATTTCCGAAACGATCGGCCGAGAAATAGCCATAAGTGCGCTTTTCCCGCTGCAGGGTGATCAGGCACTCCGGTAGCTGGCCACCGAAGAGGCGAGCGTTGAAAGTGTCGTAAGCAAGCTGGAGTTCAGCGTAGGTCTTGACGGTTGGCTTCATCATTGATTGTATTGTGCAATACAAATTCCACGCAAAACAACCGCCTTGGGCGTCAGATGCACTCAGTAGTTCAGGCGGCAAATGCCGCTCATGTCCTGGAAGAGAAGGCCGTTACGCAGCATAACCAGGACCGGACGTTGGTCGACGGCTTTGATCTGACCTTGTTCCAAGAGTTGGTAACGACCAGTTGAGGAATCGAACGATAATCGCCCTCCTGCAATGATCCGATCCAGAACCTTCTGTTGGGCAAAACTTGGGCGGGTGCCAGGCACAGAAAACCTCCCTTCGACAGGTGCTCAAAATGTAGTCAGCAACGCCGATCCGTGACAGTTATTGGACTGCAGCATGACTATCCACAGGCTTATCCCCGGATTTTGTGGATAACCGGCTAATTGAATTCCCTGACCCCCTTGGCGACTCGGCAGCGCTCAACGTTGTCCCGCATCAGGTCCGCCACCGCCATCGGATCGTGTACCGCTTCCAGCACGATGTGAGGGGTGCTGACGTCACTGGTGGTCAGGATGACGCGGCCACAGCCAGCCAGGCGCTGCAGGAGCGGCAATTCGACGGAGATATCCTTGACCCGATAGAGCTCGCACGTTTCCGAGCGCACGAAAATGATGCCTGAGCGTTCGGAGAGCCGTTGCGAGGTGAGGGTGTAGATGTGATTCCGGACCTGCAGGTAGCGAACCAGGGCGAGCAGCACCGGCAGCAGCAGCCAGGCCAAGAGCAGGCAAACCAGGTAGTACCAGAATGACGCAACGTGGCCTTCGGTCTCCTGCCAGATCGGATACGAATCCGATTTGTGCTGGGCCGGGGTGTAATCGATGGGTTCCACCATGGTCGTCGCCCGTCCTATTGCGAAATCATCCCGTCCGGCGTGATCAGCACCGGCCACACTGTGATGCCGGCGGCGCCGGCCAATGCGTCGATCGATCCCGGCACCAGGCGCACGGCGCCGGCATACGAACGCAGATTGTCGAGCGCGCTCAAGTCGCGCACCGAGGCGACCAGGCAGGATGCGCCCATCTTCTCCAGCGTGCCGCGGTTGAGGTTCAGCCAGTGCCGAGACAGTTGGTCGTCACCAACGATACAGATCGGAACCCCGGGGCCGCCGGGAAGGTTTGCACGCACAGCCGGGCCAAGAATTCCCGGCTTCGCTGCCGTCGTAACCACCGGAAAAATCAGGTGCGGCTGCAACTGTGGCTGCGGTGGCGCGGCCGGTTGCTCGGCCGGGCCATCGAGCTCGATCTCGTCGCCGAGCTCGGCCGCGATCGAGACGCCGCCGGCATCGTGAATCACGATCGGCGTTGCACGCGGCGCCTGGGCGCCGGCCGGCATGCTTGCGAAGCTCAAGAGAGCCGCACCAATAAAGCAAATCGCGCGATGCATCACCATTTTCCCCATGTGACGGCGTAAAGGAACGTCCCCCGTTTGCGGCAGCATGCGTAGGGGCGCCACAACGTGTAAGCATACGAATCGGTTGAGCTCGTCGACATATCGCCATAGCCCGATAACGACAGTGTGTCGTTTGCGCCGAATACGTGGCAGGATGAAGTTGCACTGCTGGCCGCCTTCGGCGCCGCGAGTTGCCACAGCCCCCCCATTTCACTGTTTTCCCTCGCCGCCGGCGGATCCCAGACGATTTGGCCGCTACGAGACGTCCGTCCGCCCGATTTGAGGTAGCGGTAGATGTGCGGCTGGCCACTGTGCGTGACGATATCTGCGATGCGCTGGGACAGCACCGCCGCGACTTTGACAGGGTGTTGATGGGTGTGCCAGCCCGTGCGCGGCATGACGCTGCCCCATGTGTTGAGCGGAAAGCTGCCGATTTCCCGCATGCCCGGCACCCACGATGCCGGATACAGCAGTTCGGCCGGGACAAAATCCCGCCAAACAGCAGCATCGGTGAAGCTGGAAAAATAGGGCGTAAACGGCGTTACCGCGCGAGGGCAGGTAGCAAGGCCGAAGCCGCTCCCTGGATGGCCAATGGCGTCGGCATCCCGATATTTGGCGGCCCTGTTGCGGCGATCACCCTTTGTAAATGACCCTGCGCCGTCTCCGATAAATGCCTTCAGGAGTGTTGAGGCACCCAGTGAGAGTGCCTTACCGGTAGGAATGCCAACTTCCGGCCAGGGATGATTGTCCAGATCCTGGTAGGTCGAGACGACGAGATCCGGGGCGAAGTGCGAGTAGCGCACCGTGGTCCGGATACGGCAATGATGCGAGCAGTAAAGAAAGAAGCAGACCCCGCTGACATGCCACTGGCTGCAGGATGGGAAAGTGACCGTTGCCTGAGTGAATAGCGCAGCGGTGTTGGTGACGTCGCCACCGACGCCAGATTTGCCAGAGCCGGTGACTTGGGCGAGGGCCATGCCGCCCATGGCCAGGCCAGCCAGGCAGGCGATCAGCTTTTTCATGGGCGTCCCCTTTGTTGCAACCAGGTCATGTAGATCGACCGGGCGCGATCGACATCGAAGAGGCCGTAGACCGTTGCCTTGCCTTCGAACACGATCGCCGGTGTCTTCGTGATGCCGTACTCGGCCGCGCGCACCCGTGCGATTGCTGAGGCGCGCAGCGCGTTCTGCTCTTGCGGCGTCAGCGCCTGCAGGCGGTTGGCTGCGACTGTCGTTGCCGCCGCTTCGTTGTCAGGCAAGCCCGCCGAAAGAGCATCCATGTTGCGGCGTAGCTGATCGACGACGTGGACAACCGCAATGCCTGATCCGGTGAAATTGGGCTGGCCACTAAGTTTGAAGACCTCTGCCGTCTGTGCCTGACATCCCATTGATGCCCACAACAGCAAGCCAAAAGCGAGGCTCGACTTCATTGAACAGCCTTTCTAAAGGCGGCGCTTACCGTCGGCGAATAGGATATTTGGTCTCCAATAAGGCAGTAATCTGCATCGATATGAGTGCCACCTGATCTCGTTTTTTTGAGCTTTGCGCCAGCGAAAAATGCAATTTGACTCCCGTCGGGCGCTGTGTAGGACACGGTGTCACGCATGTCGTACAGTTGGCCAGGTACGGTGCGATGTTTGTATCCGGCGTCTTTGATGCGATCACGCCGTGACTTAAGCCAGGCTGATGCCTCTTCCTGCGTCATGAACCCGAATTGCTCCATAACGTTCGCGTAGGACGAATCGACGTTTGCTGGGCCAGATGCACTTACGGTGAAACACTGCTCCCTCTCCTTTTGCCAACCGTTGCGTTCTCCGCCGATATTGTTGGAGCTTGGAATCTCCCCGTTTTGCTTCTTTCGAGCGTAGTCCTCGTAGTCCTTCTTTGCCTTGGCTTTGCACGCCTCGACATTGGCGTCGCCGGCACACTTGACCGAATAAATCATGTCGTCCAGGAACTCCAGTGCGAGCGCCGACGGCGAATTGAGCAGCATACCCAGCAAAAACAGGGCGGCGAGAGTGGTGTTGCGCTTCATGAGCAGTCCTTTCCTTACCAAAGAAGCAAGATCAGCAGCATCGTGACCACCATGCCGCGAACGATGTCGCCGCTCATTTCGTGGATCTCGAGACGCCCTGTAGCGAACGCTGACCATGACCCGTGAACGACGTAGGCCAACCAGGTCAGGAATGCGGCGGCTGCGACCAGGGTCAACATGCTGCGAGTGTCATTCATGGTGCTGCCAGAACCACCGGCAAAGCCGTCCATGGGATTGGAGTAGGCTGATACCGCCCCGGTCGACGGCGGCGCCAGAACTGAGGGGCTCGTCAGCGAAGCCGGCAGTGGCGTCGAGCTTGCACTGCCTGTCGTCACCGTCGAGGTGCCTCCAGACGGCTTCGCGGACAACACTTCTGCGTAAGTCGTCGGGGACGGCAAGCCGTAACCACCGAACTTGGCGATGTAGCTGGCGATACTGGTGTTGTTGGCGTCAGTACCGATCACGCCGCCCTGCAGGAAGGCCTTCAGGCCGGGATTTTGGGCATTACCGATGCCCAGCAGGTGATACCCGGCAAGCAAGCCGCTGGCGGTGACTTCAACGCCGTTGATGGTTTGGCCAACGTACTTGTCCAGCCCGTAATACTGGATCGTCTGCCACGCTTTGGTGTGGTAGGCAGTTACGGCGTTGGTTTGAGCCTGCGCGTTCGCCAGAAAATCAGCCTGGCTATTGATGCCATCCTTGCCGGTCCAGGCGCCGGAGGACGTCTTGTAACCTGCATCCTTCAGCGCGGACGAGCCCATCTGATACAGCCCGGAATAGCCGTATTTATTGACTGCGTACTGGTTCATCGACGATTCGCGCTGTGCGAGCGATCGCAAATAGTCCGCATACGTGGTGCCAGCCCAAACCGCTGTTGCCACAAGCAGCAGGCTGAACAGCGCGTGTCGGCGAATCCAGTTGAAGATTGACGTGGGCATCGCTTTTTCCTCCGGGGAATATCAGAGCCTCAGAGCCCCTTGCAGGCGTCGGGCATCTTGGGGTCCGCAACGCGCCCCTTCAGGACGTACTTCCGCTGCGTCTCGGCGTAACCCCAAACGGGATAGCAGAAGCCCCTGACCGCCGGCATGATCTCCGGCCAGGCGCCAGGTTTTGCGGGCTGCATGTGGACCTCATCGCCGTCCGCGCTGATCACTGTCCGCCAGCGGCCTTGCGGATCGCTGGTGAGAACGTGGGTGACCCGAGCTTTCATGCCATAGACGCAACTGTTGCCCTCGACCACGATCACCTCGGTACGGCCATCCCTGTTCAGGTCACGTAGGGTGACCACTGGCTCGCTCGCTTGTTTGCACTCGCTGTCCACCAGCCCCTCTGGGCCGATGGCAACAGGGAGCAGGGCGGCGATCGCCTGCCGATCGGCAGGGCTAAGCACCTGGACATTGGCCACGCCCTTGAACAGCAGGTCAGGCACCGATTGGGCCAGCGCCGGCAGCGCCAGCGCAGCGAGAAGGAACAGATTGCTGTGACGTAATTTCATGAAGATTCTCCGTAGCGGAATTACTGGACCATGGACGCATCAAGCACGGTGGACAGCACATCGATGGGCACGCGGCCGACCATGCGCTGCCCATTGCCCAATACGACCGTCGGCGTGTTCTGGACCTTGTGCTGATTGCCGAGCGCGACGAGCTGGCCGACTTTCGCCATCGCTGGCTCACAGCCTGGATCAACCTTGGCAGGAATCGCCTCAGCACCAGTCATGTAGGCATGCCACTTCGCCGCGCGGCGGTTCGCCGGCAGACAGAGTGTCATTGCGACAGCGGGCGGCGAGGCCTCGGAAATAATCGGCAGCGGGAAGTGGTAGATGGTCACATCACTCAGTTGAGCCAGGCTGCCATGTAACTCGCGACACGCGGAGCATGCGGGGTCTTCAAACACCGCTAGCTGGCGCTTGCCGGACCCGATCACCGTCTTGATGGCCAGATCAAACGGCAATTTCTTGAACTCGATCCTGGACACTTTCTCCAGCGTGGCTTGCGTCAGATCCTGGCGCTGCTCAGTATCGACCAAGCGACCATCCACCAGCACAAAACGGCCACTGGCATCGCTATAGAAGACGTCGGTGCCCGATACGACCTCGAAAAGGCCGGGAATCGGTGTTGGGCTGACCGACGTAACCTCGATTTTGCCTTCAGTGTGGCGAGCGATACCGGCCCGAACACGGTCAAGGGCTGCATCGGCAAGAACATGCGATGAAAACAACACGCCCACGACAAGGGCGAATACGGCACGTGGCGGCATCATGAAAGCTCCTGGTTTGAATCTTGGTTTGACGAATTCATGCTGGGCGACGAAGGTCGCCGTGGCGCCCGATGAAGGATCCGGAATCCGGCCCTTGGCGCCCGTAATCAAAAAGACGGGGAAGACTTCAGCGCCTTTGGCGCTTGAAATCTTCGCCTCACGCAGAGAATGGTGAGGCAAGCAGGCAGACCAGCATGGACTATGACCATCCGACGAAAGCTGCTGCTTGTAGGCCTCCATCATAGTGCTTTCAATGACGACGTCAACCTTCGCCGGTCTGCTTGCGTTAATCCCTTGCCGGACCATAGGCGTATCGTTGGTCTTGACCTGGCGCATTCCTTTGTCCTATTCTGAAATGGCCTCAAATGGCGCTGCAGCTATGCGCCCTGTATATCCAATGACGTTCCGCCATGTGGCTTCGGCCGCATTGATCGAGGCGGTGAAAAGCCCCATCAACTCTTTGCGGAAAAAGCCATCATGGATCTCTTGAAACTTCTGTACCTCGTGTTCAAACTTGCCTGGCAACTGCTGCTGGCCGTTGGAGCGGTCTTTTTTTGGCTGCTGTCGTTGTTGCCTGACGAAAGTCCTGACGATGGGGAAGAGTGGCATTCCTACCTTTCCGACAGAGGAAATGGAGGGCATGGGCCGATGCCAGGTGAAGTCAGAACGTACTACCGTCGCGATATGTAATCGGGGCACCCGTTTGCCAGAGACCGTGTTCATCGCTTGCTGACCACTTTCTTCGCCACCGCCGTCCCACTAGAACCGCTCTGCATAGCCGTCCTGACAGCAGTCTCTTTCATGTCAGTCAAACCTCGCATGATGTTGTAACCAATCCACCCCATCATGCCGGACCAGACCATGGGAATGCCGAGGTACATGCTGACCAGGACGGTATTGAGCGTGACGCGCTTGACGACGCCATCGACACCACCCGACTGCCAGCCGTCAAAGAATTGACCGAAAACCGTGGCGGCGTCCGGGTACATGGCCTTCAGCAGATGGTCATCCATGACGCGCGCGATGAACCACATCAGCGGCCACATCTTGATCGTGAAGATCGCCAGGCCGCCCAGAAACATTACCTGCAGACTGTAACGTCCGATCACGATGATCAGCGGCAGGAACATGTAGATCGTCATCAGGATCAGCGGCTGGGCCATGCTGACGAACTGAACCAGCGGGTAGAGTGTTGCTCTGGCTTCTACCGCCTTGCCGGCGGTTCCGGCGATCCCGAGGATATCGAGCGGCGCCTGAATCAACCGATCGAGCTCGCCTCGATCCTCGCCGATGATTGCCGTCGTGTCGACCAACGAAGGACGCTGCTTCGTGATCGCCAGACGAATCACCGAGTCCTCGATCGTCGTGGGGTCCGTGCCAGGATAGATCGACGTCAGCGCAGTCGTGATGGAAGTCGTGAAAGCACCACCGCTGGTCACAAAGCCAGCCAGGATGTCCGACTTCAATTGCGCCCACCAAGTGTTGCACGCCGGCCGCCCGAAGTCGGGCGGCACCGTCGTGCCTGCGACATCGGCATCTGCGGTGGCGTCGACGGCGAATCCCTCGACGCCACGCGTCGCCGACAGCGTGTCGTAATAGCCAGGTTCGGTCTGGAAAAAGTGCGAGCCAATCCACTCGACATCCGTGGGGCCAAACGTTCCGAGCGCAGCCGTGCCGGCGGCCGTCACGGAATTGGTGTTCATGTAGTATTTCGAGCGTGCAGCAGTGAAACACTCGGCGGTGAAGCGCTGGACGGCTGAACGCAACTTCGGATCGTTGATGCTGGCCATGCGCGCCATTTCCTCCATCTGCCGGAATCCCGCCATGTCGTTGCCGATGCCGGCCTTGGCCGCTTCAACTACGCCGGACGACACGCCCATGACGAAATACCACCAGGCCGGGATTTCCACGGTTGCCGGCGCCCCGGCAAAGGCGTCGGTGTAGGAGCCGGCAGCCGCACTCGTTGCCGTCGTCGACGTCGTAACCGCCGTAGCGTCCGGTGTGTGGTTCAGACTGACCTGGCTGATGTTCAATCCGGGAATCGTCGTGAAGCACATGGCCAGCACGAAGATGGCGATCCCGAGCTCGACCTCCATGACGCGGATCATCCACCCGGCGTTTGCTCCCTCCGTCGACGCCTGTTTGTGCGCCTCAATCCAAGTGCCGAGGATGAGAAAAATGAACGGCAGATAGATGAGGCCGGTACCGACCAGGATGTCCTTGAAGATGGCGGCGAAGCCCCACCCGTACATCGTGGTGAAGAGTTCAAGATAGCTTTGAACGGTCATGACAATCCTCGCTCATGCGGACCAGAGAAAGACGCTCAGGCCGATCAGCGCCAGCCCCCAGAAAAACAGGCGATCGCGGGCGGCCAGCCAGGCCGCCTCAATGTCGGCCGAGAAGTGCGCCCTTTTGACGATGCTTTCCCACTTCCACCATATGAACGCCAGGCCACCGAGTTGCAGAAGAAGCACCGCCGGGCGAGCAAGGGAGAGCCAGTAACGCACACGAACGGCCACCGTCTGCGGCGCATCGCTGCGGATCAATAGCCCTGCCGTAAACAAGCCCACTGCAAGCAAAATCAACATCAATGCAATGCCCGCGCCGGCAAGGGTCAGGGCGGTACGTTTGCGGGCTTTGGGCGCGGCGCTTTCGGCGCCCGGGTGATCGGCGAACATCACTGCACCTTGCCGTTCGTTAGCGGCCGACTGTCGGCCGGGCGCGTCGATGGAATAGCCGCAGAGGACGATCGCGCCGCCTGATAGGTCTGCAACAGCGTGCCGGCCGAGGTCGACACCACTTCACGACGCACTCGGGCCTCGTACATCAGGCTGTCGATCGCTTTGTTCAGGTCATCCAGCTTGGCGTCAACAGCCGTCGTCACGTTGTCGTTAACCGCTGCAGGAATGGTCTTGCCGGTGACGAGCATCTGACGGATCAACAGGGCACGATCTACCGTTCTAGCTAAAGCTATTTCCTGTGACAGACGGCTGTAGGCAATTGCCTGCTCAGGCTTCGGCAGAGCACGTATCGCGTCAATCAAATCGCGGGTGATAAGCACGCCAGGTGCCGAGGCCGTCTCAAGTGCAGTCGCTGCCGGTACGTTGGCAGACATCACAGCGTTCAAATGGCCTTGAGCAACCGGTATCTCTTCCTCGAATTTCTTACTGAGGCCGATCCCCGACGAGGTTCCTTTGCCAGGGCAGCCTGTGTCGGCACAGGTCGCAATCTCCATGTCACCCACGGTATCAACCGCAAAATCCGATGCGGACCTGGGCGTCGGAAAGGCTTTCGCCAATCGACTGTTGGTTGAGGCATAGTTGGCCGTTGGAGACGCGGTCGTTGGTTGCAACATGGTCAGGTTGTACGCCCCAATTACCAAGTCAGTAACGAGTCGGATCGGTTCTTGGTTTCTACCTCCCACGTTGGTCCCAAAAATCCATGCCACGCCTCTGCTTCCCGCGTCAGACTGAACATCCTGCTTCGCACTGACAATACTGCCGCCGGCCGCCGCTTTCTCTTTCCACTGCTCGCCCATGGCCATCGTCACCCACTTGTCGTAGGGATTCTTGCCGTCTTTGATTTGCGCTTCCATCTGCTCGCAGGACTCGAAGCTCAGGTTGACCAGGTCGCGCGCCTTCTGCAGGTAGGTCTGCAGGAGTTCGTACAGGCCGGGCTGAGCTCGCTGCAGGATGTACATCGGCAGGGCAGAAATCGCCGCCTGGATGGCGTTCATCAGGACGCTGTCCACATTCTTCAGGCCGTTGAGCGTGTCCTGGATTGATCCCTGAACGTCGAATTTCCCGCAGGAGTAGTTGAGTCGCCCGCTACCCGAGAGCCCCAGGCGTAGGCGCATCGAATTCGGGTTGGGTGCCCTGGCGGCGGGATCGCTGCCACCCAGGGAGTAGTACAGCGACGAGCCCCGGCCGGACGAGGGCATGGTGACCGCCGCGTCGGCGATCATGGGCGACAGCAAAGCCAGTGAGAGCAGGGTTGCGCCAAGGGACAACTTGCGATTTCTCATGATTCAGATCCTTCTCCGGATTGCCGGATAAACGATGCGGCGATGAGCGCTGCGCGCTGGTTGCCTACCACGTCGGTTGGGATGAGTTCGTCGGCCGCCATCCGCAGATGGCACAACACCGGATGCCGGATGAAAGGGGTGGCCAGACTGATTGGGGCGACCGTCAGCCGACTGCGCCAGGCGCAGCGCCCAAGAAATTTCAGCAGGCTGGGCATGTCGCGGCGAGCCGCGAGGTCGACTCCGTCCAGGACAACCACATCGGCGGCGGCCAATCGGTCGAACAGGTCAGGCGCCTGAAGGTCGCAGTTGTATTCCTCGCGACGGGCGTACCGAAGGCGTATCTCGCCGCCGGCCAGGTCGGCGAGGTCGACAAGTGCGGCCGACGGTGTGCGCAGGCTGAAGTCCTGGCACCAGGTCGCCGCTGCGAGCGCCGTGATCGACGACGCCCCGGTTTCGGCGAACAGAAGATCGACGGCGCCGTAGCTTTCAAGCAGCAGGTCGCCGAGTTGATCGGCGATCGTCCGGCAGGGTTGCAGCACTTCGGTCGAGATCATGGTCGGCGCCTCACGCATATTCGCGCCGAGCGGCCAGCTTCTGCGCGACGACGTAAGCGGCCTGCAGCTCAGTGCAACCTCGCTCCTCCATGATGGCGCGCCGCTCGGCCTTTTCGTGCATTTCGGTCATCGCCAATGCGATCGGCAGCGCCGGCGGGACATTGCGGAACAGCGCCTGCATGACCGACGAGATAACGACCCCCTCGGTGTATTTCGGCGGTTCCTTGGTCGCTGATTCCATCAGCCGGCGCTGCTCTTCGCTGAGGGTCTTGAACCGGGCGACGTGCTCGATTTCGTCCGGTGGCATCGTCAGCAGCCACCACCATTCGCACATCGAGAGGATGCGCGCCACGTCATCCGGGAAGTCTTGCATGTTCTGGGTGGCGAGCCAGAACCACGCACCCAACTTCCGCCACATCTTCGTGATCTTGACCACGTAGTCGGACAGCAGCGGGTTCTTGGTGATCAAGTGGCCTTCGTCGGTCAGGAAGATGAGCGGCCTGCCCTCGTAGTGCGTGGCTTCGGCCAGCGCATGGACGTGGCTGACCAGCGACGTGTAGGCGACGGATAGGGCATCCTCGTAGCCCGACATGGCCAGCGTACCCATTTCGACGTGGATCACGTCCGCATCCGGCCAGCTTTCGCCATAGCCGTTGAACAGTTTTCCCCGCAAACCGTTGGAGCAGAAGACCATCATGGCCTGTCCCATATCTTCCGCGCGTTCGCGCCGCAGCGGTCCAAGGTGGGGCGAATCCCGCATCTCCATCAGTGCTGTTGCGACATCCTGGACCCGGGGATGCGGCTGGCCGGCGGCCTGTGCCTTGCGCGCGGCGCGAAATAGCGCCTGCTCAATCAGGTAACGGTCGGCGCGGCTCATTTTCTCGATTTCGCGCTTTTCACCGCCGGTGATCATCAGGCTCGCTTGAATCACCATTTCGCCGAGCAGGTCACGCTTCTCGTCAATGCTGTCGTCGGCGTCGATATCCGCTTCAATGGTCGAAATCAACGACTCGTCGACCGCATTGGCATCGCGCGCATCGACAGCCGATGCGGCCAGGCCCGGATCTTCGAGCAGCTTGTAGGCGTCAGCAAACGGCGGGAGACTCTCCTTGGAATCCGGCGTGAACCGCAGCTTGTGCACGGACAGCCCATGATCCTTGAAGTGGTCGCTCAAGAGCCCCATCGAATTGCCGGCATCGACGATCACCAGGCGCACGCGATAGATGGCCATGACCAGCATGCAGAGATAGTTCAGCAGTGCCGACTTGCCGGCGCCGGTGGGGCCGAAGATCAGCATGTGCGCGTTCTTCTTGCGATCCCGCTTGTTGAGCGGATCGCAAAACAGCGGCTCGCCGCCACGGTTCCACAGCCAGAGGCCGGGATTGCCCGTGCCACGCGCCCGGCCGTACAACGGGAGGAGGGCAGCCACCTGTGACACCCAGACCAGGCGCGAGCGGCGCAGTTCGCGGGCATCGAACTCGGGCTCGAAATTCATCGGCAGCCCGCGCATGAAAACGTCACAGCCGACGAGCTCATGCCGGGGATCGATAAAGCGCAGTCCGGACGCCGTCAGCGACGCCGAAATTTCGGCGACCCGGTTGTTCAGATCCTGGTGATCCTCTCCGCGCACATAGAGACACATGTAAAACGGATAGAGCTTGTCGCCCTTGCTCATCCATTTGAGCACCCGTTTCGATTCGTCGTGAGCCAGTTGCGCGTCTGACGTGCGAGCGCGCGACGCCGACTGAATACTCTGCACCCGGGCACGAATCCGATCCTGCGGGGATATCACCAATGTGCAGGACAGCATCGTGCCAGGCGGCATCCGGTCGAAACGGGCGAAGCGTTTGCTGCCATGCAGGCGCTCAGCCGTGAAATGACCGCCCTGGGGCGTTTCGCGAACCCCCTGCAGCGCCAGTGCGCGCATCGGCTTGCCGTTGAAAAGCCAGGTGCCGGTTTCCGGGTCTGAAACCGGCGGCGAGAGCAACAACAGGTCGCCCATGTCGGTCCCGAACGGCAACGGTGCCTCGTCGCCTTCCTGGTCATTGGGATAGGGGCAGCGCTTGAGGATATCGCTGACCGTGGTCGCCAGGTCGCCGAACGGCCGGGGATTGAAGAACGGCAGCAGCCACGCATAGAAGTCTGGCGCCAGCATGACGCGCGAGCGGATACCTGCCTCGCGAAGGCCGGCGACCAGGCCGTTGGCGGCCTGGATCAGCGAAGTGCGCGGCGATCCAAGATCGCCGCCGAAGTCATGCTTCGGCGGATACCAGCGATAGATCGCCATCCGGACGCGGCGGAATTGACCGCGCCAGATGTTGTCCGATACTGACTCGTCACGGAAAAAGCCTTCCGGCTTGGCGACCGAGCGCAAATGGTCCGCCATTTCCTTGACGAACGACTGAGTGAATTTCGACGACAGCACCTCCTGCGCCCGGCGCCGCTGGCTTTCGGCATCCCCCTGGGCGCTCAGGATGTAGCGGGTCAACTGATCGATCAGAGGGTCGAGGCCGGTATCGTCGTTGACGAAGAACTGGGCCACCCATTGCGCATCATCCCACTCCGGCAACGCTGACAAGGCGAGCTTGACCTTGTGCATGCAGGCTTCCATGAAGGCGTCGTCAGAGCCTTCGGTCGGAATCGGGTCCAGTTCGTACATCATGCCGCACGAGATGCCGTCCTCGAGGAGCACCACACCCTCGCTGTCACATTCCATCCAGGGCAGCATGTCGACGAAGGAGGGCGGACGTTGGGCCATGGCACGGCGCTGGGCCAGCGTCAAACCCGGTAGCTTTCCGGATGCAGCAACATTCGGCTGTTGCGGCGCTTGCGGTGCATCGGCCGGGCCACCGTCAGGCACTGCTTGGGGCGCCTTCTTGCCGCGATGCAACAGCGATTCGATCAGGGTATTGAGCATCAGCGCAGTCCGTCGAAGTTGCTGGAAGCCTCACCAGGCAGCAGATATTCCACCGAGTCGTACATCGGGAACATCGTCACGTAGCCGGGGATCGGGTATTTGCCCTTGGCCAGATGCGGAAACACCGTCATCAGGAGGTCCGGATTGGCAACCCGGGCGAAACGCCGCTCAATCTGTTCCTGGGCGGCCAACTTCGTCGGCCCCGGGTTGTAATCGCTGGCGGCGCGCAACGGCAGCCGGTCCCGCGCATCCTTCGTCCCGGTACTGCCGACGCGATCGTTGTGATTCCTGTAGATCTCCTCCATCGTGCCGCCGCTCTTCGGCAATGGCGACTCGCGCGGCATGACCGTGCAAGCGGGCAGAAGGCTCGTGAGCAGGGCGAGGAGCGACAAAACGCGAAGCGGTGACTTAGTCGAAATCATGGTGGCGAGCCTTTCGTTGCGAACGGTTGTCGGCATCGATGCGGCCGTAATCGAGGCGGCGGGCATCGGGTTTCTTGTCGATGGGGATTTCTTGGTCGATGTTGATGATGACTTCGGCGCCGGCCAGGGTGAGGATCGCGTCGAATGAGTTGCCCATCCGTTTGGTCAGCCACTCGGTCACCTCGTTAGTGGCGCCGGACGCGGCTTTGCCGAGGATGTAGCGGTTCTGGTCACCGGTCACAGTGCTCGTCGACGACGTGCCGCCATAGCCGGAACTGGAGGAAACCGTCGTCTGAGCCATGGCGGCCGCTTCACCGGCGAGCGAAAGCATCTTGAGGCCGATGGTGTCGGTCAGGTAGGCCGGGGCGTTGGTGATGAACTTGCCGGCGATGCAAGGATTGCCGTAGCGATCGCTGATGTAGCCGAGCTTCGAGGTTTGAGCCAGGCCTTTGGATGAACTTCCGCCTTCGCCCATG
>JARKPC010000224.1 GCA_029975435.1 Propionivibrio sp.
ACAAAATGGGCATTGGCAATGGTCGGCAAGGTTCGGAATTTGCTCAATCGCGACGGGCGCTATTTCGCCCGGCTTGTCATCCCGAAAGAGCTTCGGCCGTTCATGGACGGCAAGACCGAATTGCGAACCGCGCTTGGTCCGGACTACCGCGAAGCCCTGAAGAAGCTCCCCGGCGCCGTCGCCATCCTTCAGCATAATATAGCGCTTGGTGAGCGCTGGGCCGTTGAGGCCGGCGTTCGTTCGGTGACCGTTGGCCGCTATCCGCTGGCGCCGGACCAGATGGCACTTCAGAACTACCAGTCCCGGCTCGCCTTCGACGAGGAATTACGGAACCGCGATTCGCGCTATGCCCTTCATGGTTATGTCGATGACATTCTGGTTGCCAAGCTCCGGGACGGCATAGCGGGGCGCCTGTCGGACGCAGAGTTGGCCGACTTGGTTGGAAGCCAGATCGAGCGCTTCCGGGCGCGTGGGAACACCACCGCCAAACTAGTGGATTGACCGAAACGGAAGGGTCCAATTCTGGATTCCGTTCGACGAGCGCATGTGCAAGTCTTGCGCATGCGCACAGGGATCTCGATCCCACTCAACGCGACTGACCGGCGAAAGCGTCAACTCCGAGACCATCGAGCTCGAGCCTCTCGTCGCGAGCATGGCGAGCCATCCTGTCGAGTTCGATGCCTCGTCGTTCGACGCCGACTTCGAGTTCGAGGTGGACGCGGCGGAACGTATGCCTCCGGGCTGGGCCGTCTGACGGTTGCTAATCGATCAGGGTAAGAGCATGCCTTATGTCATGTGCTAAGGTCATTTCGGATTTTGAGGTTCTCTCGGCGGGCGACAGCGGGCGCCGTCGCCCCTGGACGGATGCCGAGAAGATTCAGATCGTCGAGGAGAGCCTGCGAGGCCAACGTCAGGGGTCGGCCACGGCTCGACGTCATGGGATATCACGGTCATTGCTGACGCGCTGGCGCGCGGCATATCGCTGTGGGGTGTTGGCAAGCGATCGCCCGAGGTTCATGCCGGTGAAGCTTGATGCGGATGTTCCGTCCTCGTCGGCTCTTGGTGTCCCTCCGGCAGCGCCGGTGCCGGCGGGGGCCGACACGAAGATCGAGATCGTGTTGCTGAACGGACGTCGTCTGACGGTTTCCGCCTCGATTGATCCGCATGCACTTGGCCGCCTTCTTCCGATCCTGGAGGGGCGATGATCGCCTTCCCGGCTGGTGCGAGGGTATGGATCGCAGGCGGGGTCACCGACATGCGTTGCGGCATGAACAGCCTGGCGCTGAAGGTTCAGCAGGGATTGGGGCGCGATCCGCATGGCGGCGAACTCTTCTGCTTTCGTGGTCGCCGGGGTGACTTGGTGAAGATCCTCTGGCATGACGGCGTGGGCCTGTCGCTCTATGCCAAGCGTCTGGAAGCGGGCCAGTTCATCTGGCCATCCAGTCCGGGGCGGGGTGCCGTGCCGATCTCGGCGGCCCAACTCGGCTATCTTCTCGACGGGATCGACTGGCGCAATCCCCGCTGGACGCAACGTCCGGCAAAAGCCGGGTAATTGATCTAATCACCTGTTTCTGCTGGGATATATCCGGCCGTCGTGCTAGATTTGGATATGTCCGATCCAGATGCCGAGATTGCCCGCCTGCGCGCCGAACTTGCGGCCTCCGAGGCTCGCGCCGTCGTGGCCGAGGCCGAACTGGCGACGGCCCGCGCAGTGCTGTCGACCTCCGAGGCGATGATCTCGCACCTCAAGCTGGAGATCGCCAAGCTGCGGCGCGAGCAATATGGCCGCAGTTCGGAACACCGCGCCCGGCTGATCGAGCAGATGGAACTCCAGCTCGAAGAGCTTGAAGCGACCGCCACTGAAGACGAGATCGTCGCCGAACGCGCCAGAGCTCGCACCACTACCGTGGCTGTCTTCGAACGCCGCCGTCCGGTCCGCAAGCCGTTCCCCGAGCACCTGCCGCGTGAGCGGGTGGTGATCGAGGCGCCGACGACCTGTACCTGCTGCGGCTCCTCACGTCTCGTGAAGATGGGCGAGGATGTCACCGAGACGTTGGAGGTGATCCCCCGGCAGTGGAAGGTGATCCAGACGGTCCGGGAGAAGTTCACCTGCCGGGATTGCGAGAAGATCAGCCAGCCGCCGGCGCCGTTCCGTGCCACGCCGCGTGGCTGGGCGGGGCCGAACCTCCTGGCCACGGTTCTGTTCGAGAAGTTCGGTCAACATCAGCCCCTGAACCGCCAAGCCGAACGCTATGCCCGGGAAGGCGTCGACATCAGCCTGTCGACGCTCGCCGACCAGGTTGGGGCCGGAACCGTTGCGCTGGAGCCGATCCATGCCCTCATCGCGGCGCATGTACTGGCTGCTACGCGACTCCATGGTGACGACACCACCGTGCCGCTACTGGCCCGTGGCGGAACCCGGCAGGCGCGGCTTTGGACCTATGTCCGCGACGACCGGCCCTTTGCCGGCGGAGCGCCGCCGGCTGCGTTGTTCTTCTTCTCCACGGATCGGGAGAAGGTCCATCCCAACCGGCACCTCGCCGGCTGGACCGGCATCCTGCAAGCCGATGCCTACGGTGGCTACAACGACCTCTATCGGGAGGGACGCGAGTCAGGACCGGTTGTCAGTGCCCTGTGCTGGAGCCATGCTCGCAGGAAGTTCTTTGAACTGGCCGACATTGCCGGCAACGTCCGCAAGGGCAAACCCGCTCACGCCATATCGCCGGTCGCGCTCGCGGCGGTAATCCGCATGGACGCTCTGTTTGCCATCGAGCGCGATCTCAACGGCCTCGACGCCGAGGCGAGGCTGGAGGCGCGGCAACGGTTGTCGCGCCCACTGATCGAGGACCTGCATCGCTGGCTTCTCACCGAACGGTCGCAGATGTCGAGGCATAATCCCGTCGCCAAGGCGATCGACTACATGTTCGAGAAAGAGGGACGGTGGGAAGCCTTCACGCGCTTTCTTGACGACGGCCGCATCTGCCTGACCAACAACGCCGCCGAACGGGCGCTGCGCGGTGTGGCTCTCGGCAGGAAAGCCTGGCTGTTCGCCGGATCGGAGCGGGGCGGCGACCGTGCAGCCTTCATGTACACGCTGATCGTCACCGCCAAGCTCAACGATATCGATCCGCAGGCCTGGCTCGCCGATGTCCTCGCCCGTATGCCGAACTTGCTGGTCTCTAGCCTGCCCCAATTGCTCCCGTGGAACTGGGCAGCCGAGAGGAACAGACGGCGAGACGCCGCCTGATGGCCCGGCAAACTATCTTCTTCAGTATCGGCCATGTCGCCAAGAAAATCGGCGAATCTCGAACTCCTTGAGCAGGTCGCCATGAACGACGACAACATCGATTATGGCGAGATGATTTACGTCCATGACGGGGCAGAAGAAGGCATCACCGCCTTCACCGAACGCGGCATCGAGAGTTTGCAGGAGTTCCTCGCCGACGTTCGGTCTTGGCGGGGAGGTATCCGACAGTTCCTCATCGACCAGGACTGCGAGCCCGACGTCATCGAGCGCATCATGGCAGACGAGCCCAAAACCTGAACGCCTGTGGCCCACGCCGGAGGCTTACGGCGGAACTGACGAAGTGGTGCGACAAGGCGGCCAGCATGCTCCGCGACTCCGAGAGCTTCGTCAAGCTCGTGGCTGACGGTACCAAGGCGTCGATCCTGACGGGCAAGCACGTTCTCAAGATCACCCTGACGGGCCGAGCAACCGCCGGCATCGTATATATGCGTGCCGTCGACTTCGGCGCCCTGGCCAAGGCTATCGACGGGCTCAGCCTGACCGGCAACGCCACGATCTCGTTCGAGATCGATCCGGAGGTAGCCATGCGTGTCGTCTTCGGGACGAGCCTTGCGACCTACGAGCTTTACGCTCCGGTGGTTCAGCCCGGCAGCTTCAAGCCGTACACCCAGGGCTTCCGTCCGATGGCGGTCGCGTGACCGGTGCAGAAGGCGGGCTTTCGAGCCCGCCCCTCCTTTCCTCGGCGCCTTGGCCATCTCGCTACCCAAGACAAGCAGCGAGGCGGAAACCAATCAGGACGGCTGATCAGGAATGCATTGGCATCCGGCTTGCGCCGGTTAGGGCATG
>JARKPC010000229.1 GCA_029975435.1 Propionivibrio sp.
GCCACCATATACAAAAGCCCGAACCCGTTTCGGGCTTTTTCACGTCTGCTCGCAGCGCCAGTCCAGGCGGGCCTTCGCAGGTTTGCCTCGCGAGCGGCGCCCCCCTCATTTCCGCGCTTTTGGCCCTCCCTGGCCTCTCTGTTCTCCGTTTTTATCTGGTGGTCTCGCGAGCGTGAGCGAGGTCACTTCCTGTATTGGCGCGGGTTTTCGGTTGGTTGGTTGTGGCTGGCAACTCCTGTAGCGGGGGCGACTCAACGTAAAAATCTGCGGGTTGCCATGCGGTGGGTAGATCCCGGCCTGGAGCGGTCGTCACCAGCCATCGCTTTCCGGTAGTAGGCTAGCCCTTGGCGCCCAAGCTACGATGCCGTCCTCATCGTCAAGAGCGGGAGAAAGCATGACGAAGAAACTCGAAGAACTATTGCTAGAGGGAATCCAAGCTGTGGCGGGCGTGTCGCCCAGCATGTTCTTGAGCGTCGGCTATCCCTCTCTCGTCAAGGTCATGCAGTTCATCGAGGCCACCCCGACTGCTGCGTATGCGGACAAGAAGCTGCGCAAGCTGTTCGCCACCCATAATTGGGTGCTTGACGCCAAGCAGCTCGAGTCGTTCTTCCAGCTCGTGGGCGAGGTGCAGTTCTGGATGCTCGCCAAAGACAAGGGCGTCGCACTTGAACGCATCCCTGAAGCGAAGGGCAACACAGCAGACCTGAAGATGGCGGGCGCGACCCCCGGTCTTCCTCAGTTCGAGGTGAAGACGCTATCAGTCAGAGATGGCGGCTGGATGCACCTGGCCAAGATGGCAGAGGACAGCTTCAAGGCGCAGCTTGAGGTGCAGGCCAAGCATTCGCGTGGCGAGAAGGTTGCCATGAGCGTGCATAGTATCGCTCCCCACGGCAAGGTGCAGCGGGGCAAGGAGTGTACCGAGATGTGCACGAACCTCATCGACAAGGCTGTGTGTCAGCGACCGGCATATAGGATCCACTTCGTGATCGGCGTATAGGAGCCAGTGTCTGACCGGCGTAATGGAGCCAGTCCGTGATCGGCGTATAGGAGCCAGGCGCGGATCGGCGTAATGGAGCCACCGGCGACGAGGAAGTAGGCAACGGGCATTTCGAATTTCAATGGCGCATCGGTACCCTCGGCGGCTTTTTTGCCGAGGGGGCGATGAGCAGAAGGAAGATCGAGATGCACCACTACCGACAGGCCCTGATGCGGATGCGTCAGGGCGACTCCGACCGCGAGATCGCCAAGAGCCGGCTGATGGGGCGGCGCACGGCGGCGAGCCTGCGTGGGCTGGCAACGGAACGGGGCTGGCTGGCAGCCGAGACGGCGCTGCCCGACGACCGGACCATCGCCGACGCACTCGCATCGCCAAAGCGGGCCAGCACCACCCTCTCCGGTCTCGAACCCCTGCGCGACAGAATCGCCGCCTGGCTCGACCAAGGCGTCTCCGGCGTCGTCATCCACACCGCCTTGAAGCGCGAACACGGCTACACCGGCAGCTACTCCGCCGTGCGGCGGATGCTCCAGACCCTGAAACGGGCGCGGCCGCCGGAGGCTACCGTGCGGCTGACCTTCGCCCCCGGCGAAGCCGCCCAGGTGGACTTCGGCGCCGGGCCGATGCTGCCCCATCCGGCTGGCGACGTCCGTCGCACCTGGGCCTTCGTCATGACCCTATGCTTCTCCCGCCACCAGTACGTCGAGTTCGTCTGGGACCAGACCGTCGCCACCTGGCTCGGTTGCCACCGCCGCGCCTTCGAATGGTTCGGCGCCGTGCCCGAGCGGGTCATCGTCGACAACGCCAAGTGCGCCATCACCCGCGCCTGCCAGCACGATCCGCAGACCCAACGCTCCTACGCCGACTGCGCCGAGGGCTACGGCTTCCGCATCGACGCCTGTCCGCCCCACGATCCCCAGAAGAAGGGCATCGTCGAGTCCGGCGTCAAGTACCTGAAGGGCAACTTCCTGCCCTTGAAGTCCTTCCGCGACCTGGTCGACCTCAATGCCCAGGCGAAGGCCTGGGTAATGGACGAGGCCGGGCTGCGCCGCCACGGCACCACCGGCGAGGTGCCGCTTGCCCGCTTCGAGCTGGAGCGCGCCCTGCTGCGGCCCCTGCCGGCCATCGCCCCCGACCTGGGCGTCTGGTCCCAGGCGACCGTGCATCGGGATTGCCATGTCCAGTTCGAGCGCGCCTTCTACTCGGTGCCCTGGCGCCTGGCCGGCCAGCGCCTGCTGATGATCCACGATCCCGAGCGCGTGCGCGTCGAGGCGAACGTCAAGGAGACCGACATCCGCTACTTCCGCCCCGGCAAGACCGTGACGATCACGGTCGATGCCCTGCCAGGGCGGCGCTTCGAGGGTACGGTCACCCGCGTCGGGCAGGCGGCGACCAGCGAGTTCGCCCTGCTGCCCAATCCCAACCCGAGCGGCAACTTCACCAAGATCACCCAACGCCTGCCGGTGCGCATCGCCGTCCGGCAGGCGGGCGGCGCACTCAAGCCGGGCATGATGGTGGAGCTGGAGGCCGGCACCGGTGACTGACGCGCCGCCCCCGGACAGCATCGAGGGGCTGTTCGCCCGCTACGGCCTCGCCTATCGCTGGCTGGTCACGGCCACGGTCATGATGGGCACCATCGCCACCATCCTGACCGCGACCATCGTCAACGTGGCCCTGCCCGACATCATGGGCGCCTTCGGCATGGGCCAGGACAAGGCGCAGCTTTTGTCCACGGGCTTTTTGGCCGCGATGACCGGGACCATGCTGCTCAACGCCTGGATGGTCGAGAGGCTCGGCCAGCGCGCGACCTTCATGCTGGCGGTGACGGTCTTCATCGCCGCCTCCGTCATGGGCGGGCTGGCGCCAGCGGAAGGAGTGCTGATCCTGGCCCGCGTGCTCCAGGGCGGCGCGGCCGGCATCCTTCAGCCGCTCGCCATGCAGGTGATCTTCCAGGTCTTCCCGCCGGAAAAGCGCGGCTCGGCCATGGGCATCTACGGCATCGGCGTGGTGCTGGCCCCGGCCCTCGGCCCCGCGCTGGGCGGCATCATGGTGGACAGCTTCAGCTGGCGCTATGTGTTCTTTATGGCCGTACCGTTCTGCCTCGTCGGGCTGTTCCTCGCCACCCTCTTCCTGCCGGGACGGGACGCTGCGGCATCGTCGCGCAAATTCGACTGGATCGGTTTCGGCCTGATGACCGTGTTCCTGGTGACCTTGCTCAACGGCCTGTCGAACGGGCAACGTGACGGATGGTTCTCCGATTCCATCCTGCGCGACTTCGCCGTCGCCCTCGTCTCGGGCATCGGCTTCATCGTCTGGGAGTTGCGCACGCCCGCGCCCATGCTCAACCTCAAGCTGTTCACGAACCGGGTCTATGCGGGTGCGTCCGTCGTGGCCTTCATCTTCGGGGCGGGAATCTACGGTTCGACCTTCCTGATTCCGCTGTTCGTGCAGACGATCCAGGGCTACACGCCGACCCGCGCCGGCCTGCTGCTGATGCCGGCGGGCCTGATCCTGGCGGTCGTCTTCCCGATTGCCGGGCGTCTGTCCGACAAGACGCCGGCCTATGTCACGGTCATGTTCGGTCTGGCGGTCTTCGCGCTGTCGTCGTTCTTGATGACCGGCGTCGATACCGATGCCTCCTTCTGGCAGTTTGCCTGGTGGATCATGCTGGGCCGCATCGGGCTGGGCTTCATCATGCCGAGCCTGAACGCCGGCGCCCTCAAGGCGCTGCCGATGACCCTGCTCGGCCAAGGCTCGGGCGCGATCAACTTCGTGCGCCAACTCGGCGGCGCCTTCGGCGTCAACCTGCTTTCCATCACCCTCGAACGGCGCTCGCAGCTCTACGTGGACAGCTTCACGGCGGCGCAGCACGCGGGCAACAGCGCGACGGCCGGCTTGCTGCGCGATGTGACGGGCCTGCTCGCGCAGGCCGGCGTGCCGGAA
The DNA here is from genome assembly GCA_029975435.1 of Propionivibrio sp. Taxonomy (GTDB): domain Bacteria; phylum Pseudomonadota; class Gammaproteobacteria; order Burkholderiales; family Rhodocyclaceae; genus Propionivibrio. The sequence continues at coordinate 3,938 of JARKPC010000229.1, forward strand.
GCGATTCGCCAGGCCGGGGCGATGAACTATCTCGGCCGCGTGATCTACCCCCAGGGCAACATTCTGGGATATCGCGACAGCTTCTTCATCGTCGGCGCGATCTTCCTGGCCGCCCTCGTCCCGGCGCTGATGATGCGCCGGGGGCGCGCGCGTCCGGCGCCACAGGCAAGGGACGCCATGCCTCACCCGCCATCGTCGCAGAACGCGCTCCAGCAGGGTGGATGAAGTCCGGGAGCTTTGGGTGCCTGATTGTCCCCCTGCACGCGGCGCTACAGACCGCAGGCAAGCTGATGTTGGGATGCTCACCGGCCTCGCCCGTCGTCGAAGGTGCGAAGTCCACAAAGCCCCTTGTTGGCATCGCACGGAAACAGAACCTTACGTGCTGACTGAACGGAGTCATGAAGGGCCAGCCCGTGTGGTTTATCCCGCGCGGCGCGGCGCCACCAGCCCCGCCAGCGCCACCAGCGAGAACGCGGCGCCGGCGTAGAACGTCATCGCGGGACCTGCCCACGTCCACAATCCGCCCGCGATGACGCTGGCGGCGAGCAGCGCAACCCCGCTCACCAGGTTGAACACGCCGAAGGCGGTGCCACGCAGATCGGCCGGCGCGGCGCCGGCGACGAGCGCCGAGAGCAGCCCTTGCGTTGCGCCCATGTGCAGGCCCCAGATCGCCGCGCCGAGGCCGACGGCCCAGGCGTTGGCGGCGAGCGCGAGAACAATGTCGGCAGCGATGAGGAAAATCACACCCCAGACCAGCAGGGTACGGCGGCTGACTTGGTCGGAGAGCATGCCGAAGGGGTAGGCGCTGGCCGCGTAGACGACGTTCATCACGATCAGGATCAGCGGCACCCAGGTCGCGGCAAGGCCCACGTTTTCGGCGCGCAGGAGCAGAAAGGCTTCGGAGAAGCGCGCCAGGGTCAGCACCGCGGCAAAGGCCACCACCCACCAGAAACGGCTCCCAAGCCGCGCCAGACTGGCGCGCGTGATGGGAAACGGCACCTTGGCCGCGGAGCGCGCAGTTTCGGGTTCCTCGACGACGAAGGCGATGAGCAGCACGCACACGGCGGCCGGAATGACCGCCACCCAGAACACCAGGCGGAAATCGTCGTGGCTCGCCGCCATCAGGCCCATGGCGGCGAGCGGCCCGGCGAATGCGCCGAACGTGTCCATCGCCTGGCGCAGGCCGTAGGCCGCGCCGCGCTGCGCCGCGGGCGTAATGTCGGCGATCAGGGCATCGCGTGGGGCGCCGCGTATGCCCTTGCCGATGCGGTCGAGAAAGCGCGCGACGAGCACGGCCGAGACGCCCGTGGCGAGGGGGAACAACGGCTTGGTCAGCGCCGCCATGCCATAGCCGATGAGCACCAGCGGCTTGCGGCGCCCCACCCAGTCGGAGATCACGCCGGAGAATATCTTGGCGATCGAGGCCGTCGCCTCGGCGATGCCTTCGATGAAGCCGACCGACATCGCGGACGCGCCCAGCACCGTGACCAGGAACACCGGCAGGAGGCTATGGATCATCTCCGAGGAGAGGTCCATGGTGAGGCTCACCAGGCCGAGTGCGACGACGCCCCTGGGCAGTTTCATGCGCGCGCTCCTCCTTCTCGTTGGCCGCTGCATCACGCCATCTGGCTGATGCTCTTACGGAAATGCGCCAGGGCGGCGAGGAAGAATACCGCACCGATGATCGCCAGCGCGAGGATGTGCGGCCAGATGACATCAAGGCCCGCGCCGCGATAGAGGATGGCCTGGGCGGCGGCGACAAAATGCGTGGTGGGCGCAAGCTCCATCAGGTTTTGCGCCAGCACAGGCATGCTTTCGCGCGGCGTGGCGCCGCCGGAAAGCATCTGCATCGGCAACAATACCAACATCATGAGCAGTCCGAACTGCGGCATGCTGCGGGCGAGCGTAGCCATGAAAATCCCCATTGAGGTGGTGACAAACAGATGCAGGGTGGCCACCGCGAGGAACAGCGTCACCGAGCCTTCGATCAGCACCCTCAACACTCCCTGAACCATGAAGTGCAGGGAAAATGCGGTGGCCAGCAAAACCACCAGGCCCATCGACCAGATTTTGCCGAGCATGATCTCGGCCGGGGTGACGGGCATCACCAGCAGGTGTTCGATGGTGCCGTGCTCGCGCTCGCGGATCAGCGCGGCGCCCGCCAGCACGATGGACAGCATGGTGACGTTGTTGATGATCTCCATCAGCGAGCCGAACCAGGCCTGCGTCAGGGCCTGGTTGAAGCGCATGCGTATCGCGATATCCACCGGGGGCGTGGCGCCGCCGCGATAACGCTGGACGAATTCGTTGACTTCACCCATCACGATCTGCTGGATGTAGCCGCTGCCGGTGAACGCCTGGCTCATGCGCGTGGCGTCCACATTGAGCTGGATGGCGGGTGCGCGTCCGGCCAGCACGTCGCGCTGGAAGTTGGGCGGGATATTGAGTGAAAAAGTGTACAGCCCCGCATCCAGCCCGGCATCCACCTCGGGCAGGGTTACCTGTTTTGGGGGCATGAATTGGGGGGGATGGAGCGCCATGATAATGCGCGTCGACAGCGGCGAGCCGTCTTCATCGACCACCGCGATGGGTACTTTGCTCAGCCCTTCCGGCATGGCGGTGGCGGCTACATAGACCTGGAAGCTGAAGCTATAGGCAATCAACACCAGCATGATCGGGTCGCGCAGCAGGCTCCACAGCTCCTTGATGCCAAGGCGATAAATGTTGGATGCCCAGGCCCTGTTCATTGCTCCTGCTTTCTCAACATGGCGATGGACAAGCCGAGTATGAACAGGGCCGCCAGAATCATCGGCGTGAAGGCGGCGTGCAGGTCCGCCATGCCCAATGCCTTGTTGAATACGCCGCGGCTGATCGCGATGTAGTGCGTGGCCGGATAAGCCTGGCCAATGATCCGGCCGGCGCCTTCGAGTGAGGAGACGGGGTTGATCATGCCGGCAAACTGGATGGCCGGCAGCATGGAGCCGATCATGGCAAAGAACATCGCCGCGATCTGGCTGCGCGTGAAGGTCGAGGCGAACAGGCCAAAGCCGGTGGAGAAGCCGACATAGATCAATGTCGCCAGTGCCAGGGTGAGGAAGCTGCCCTTGACCGGCACGTCGAACAAGGTCGTGGCAAACAGGCTCATCAGCAGAAAGTTGAGCATGGCCAGCACGATATAGGGCAACTGCTTGCCGATCAGGAATTCGCTGCGGGTGACGGGCGTGACATAGAGGTTGATGATCGAGCCCAGTTCCTTTTCGCGTACCACCGAGAGCGCGGTCAGCATGGCGGGAATCATCAGCAGCAGCAAGGGAATCACGGCGGGCACCATGGCGGGCAGGCTTTTGACATCCGGGTTGTAGCGAAAGCGTGTCTCGACGGCCGCGGCACCACTCGACAGGTCCTGGCCGAACTGGGTCTTTGCCACATCCAGCAACCAGCTTTGGTGCATGCCCTGCACATAGCCGCGCACGGTTTCTGCCCGTTGCGGCATGGCGCCGTCGATCCAGGCACCAATCTGAACCGGCTTGCCGCGCGCCACATCGCGCGCGAAGCCGGGCGGAATTTCAATCGCCAGCGACAGTTCGCCACTCCTCATGCGCCGGTCGAGATCGGCATAGCCGGTGATCGGCGGACGCTCGATGAAGTAGCGCGAACCGGAAAGATTCAAGGCGTAGTTCTGGCTCAGCGTGGTCTGGTCCCGGTCGAGCACGGCATAGGGGAGGTCATTCACATCCTGGGTGATGCCAAAACCAAGAATGAGCATCAGGATCAGGCTGCCAAATAAGGCCATCACCAGGCGCACCGGGTCATGGCGCAATTCCAGCGCCTCGCGCAGCATGTATGCGGTCGCGCGCGCGACGCTGAAGTGGCGGGGGCGCGCATGCTGGTGAGACGATCTTCCTGCCGGGAGGTCTTGCGGCGGATTGGGCGCCGTGTTGGACGCCGTATCGCCAGCGCCGACTTTTACGCCATCCGGGTCGGCTTCCTTCAGGTAGGCGATGAAGGCTTCTTCCAGGTTTTTTGCGCCACGCTGCGCGACGATTTCCGCCGGCGTGTCGCTGGCCAGGACCTTGCCGTCATTCATCAGCGAAATGCGGTCGCAGCGCTCGGCCTCGTTCATGAAATGGGTCGAGATGAAGATCGTCACCTTGTCATTGCGCGACAGGTCGATCAGGAACTGCCAGAAGGCATCGCGTGCGACCGGATCGACGCCCGAGGTCGGCTCATCCAGGATCAGCAGTTCCGGCCCATGCACCAGCGCCACGGCGAGCGACAGGCGCTGGCGCATGCCCAGCGGCAAATTATCGGGCATGGCATCAGGCGCGCCGTCCAGTCCGAAACGCGCCATCAGTCTCTTGACCCGTGCTGGAATGTCCGCTTCCGGCACGCTGAACAGGCGCGCGTGCAGCACCAGATTTTGCTCGACGCTGAGCTCGGAATACAGCGAGAACGCCTGCGACATGTAGCCCACCCGCCGCCGCGCGGCGATGTCGCGGGCATCCACCTTGTGCCCGAACAGCAAGGCCTCGCCTTCGCTCGGCGGCAACAGGCCTGTGAGCATCTTCATGGTAGTGGTTTTGCCACAGCCATTAGAGCCGAGAAAGCCGAAGATCTCGCCGCGCAGGATGCGGAAGTTGACGTGGTCGACGGCCGTGAAGTCGCCAAAGCGCATGGTCAGATCGTGGGCTTCGATAGCGTAATCTTCGCCATCGGTAAACGGGGGCACCACAATCGCTTTGTGCCCGTGCTTTTCTTCTTCCGGCAACAGGGCGATGAAGGCCGCTTCCAGCGTTGCGGTGCCGGTGCGCTCGTGCAGTTCCGCGGGCGAGCCGGTGGCAAGAATCTTCCCCGCATCCATCGCCACCAGCCAGTCGAAGCGTTCGGCTTCTTCCATGTAGGCGGTGGCGACCAGCACGCTCATGCCCGGGCGATTCCGCCGGATGTGGTCGATCAGCGTCCAGAATTGGGTGCGCGCCAGCGGATCAACCCCCGTGGTGGGTTCATCCAGAATCAATAAATCCGGGTCGTGGATCAGCGCGCAACATAAGCCGAGTTTTTGCTTCATGCCACCGGACAGCTTGCCTGCCGGACGGGAGAGGAAAGCATAAAGTCCCGTGGCCTGCGTTAACTCATCGATGCGGCGGCGGCGTTCTGCGGTGTCGTGGCCGAACAGGCGGCCGAAGAATTGCAGGTTGTCTTCGACCGACAAGGCCGGATAGAGGTTCTTGCCCAGCCCTTGCGGCATGTAGGCGATGGCGGGGCATACCCGGTTGCGGTGGTGTCTTGAGCGCATGTCGCCGCCGAGCACTTCCACCGTACCCTGTTGCACGATACGGGCACCGGCAACCAGGGCCAGCAGGCTGGACTTGCCGACGCCGTCCGGGCCGACCAGCCCTACCATGCGGCCGCCGGGAATGTCGAGGGCAACGCCGTCCAGCGCCATGGTTTTGCCATAGCGCAAACTGACGCCTTCGAGGCGGGCGACGAACGGGGCTATGGCTTGGGCGCTGGACGATCCGCCCTGTGTGGCCAGTGTCATTCAGGCATCTCCACCGCCAGATGCTGCGGCCACTGCGCCTGCGGGTCCAGCTTGAGCCAGGCCACGCCGGGCAGTCCGGTCTTGACCTGCTTCAGATGCTTTTGCAAAAGTTCCGGATCGATGCGTGCCTTGACCCGGAACATCAGCTTTTGCCGCTCGCTCTCGGTCTCCACGGTCTTGGGCGTGAACTGGGCCACGCTCGCGATGAACGACACCCGCGCCGGGATCACGTACTGGGGCGCGGCATCGAGCACGATGCGCGCCTCGCTGCCCAGGGCCACCCTGCCGACCACCGTTTCCGGCAGGAAGAAGGTCATGTAGGCATCGGACAGGTCGATCATGTTGAGCACCTTGCCGCCGGCGCCAAGCACTTCTCCGGGCTGGGCGACGCGGTATTGCACGCGCCCGTCGCGTGGTGCCTTGAGCGCGCTGTCGGCAATATCGGCATCGATGCGGGAGATGGTGGCGGCCAGGGCTGTGACGGTGGACTGGGCGCTGGTGACCTGCGCCTTTGCCGCCGCGATGGCCGACTGGGCCGCAGCCGCCTGAGCCCGCGCCGCGGTCAGCGTGGCCTCCATGTTGCGCACCGCCGCCCTGTCGTCGTCGAGCTGCTGGGCGGAGGCCGCGCCCTCCTTGGCGAGGGTTTCCGAGCGCGCCTGGCGTCGCCTGGCGTTCTCCAGTTCGCTTTCACGCTGCACGACCACGGCCTGGGCCGCGGCCAGATCGCTCTCGCGCATCCTGACCTGCGCCTTGACGCTGGCCACCGCATGGAACGCCTGTTGTTGCTGGGCAAACGCCTCGTCGCGCTGGGCATTGAGCACTTCGGTCTGCATGTGCGCCAGCACCTGACCGGCGGTGACGAAGTCGCCCTCCTGCACCAGGATATCGGCCAGCCGGCCGGCGTATTTGGTGGCCACGTCGATCTCGGTGGCCTCGATGCGGCCATTGCCGCTGATCAGGCCTGCGTCCCGACCGTCGGCGCGGAGCCAGTCCCAGGCAGCCCAGGCGGCCACGGCGATGAGGATGCCCGTCAGGGCAAATAACAATGTCTTCTTGAGGTTCGTCGTCATGTATCTTTTCGCATTTTCAGGGTTTCGGTCGAACGGGCGACGCGGCGATGTCCTGGCTTCCCCCGCCCAGCGCGGCATACAGGCGCACCTTGCTGGAGAGCAGGGCACGGCGCGCCTGCACCCATTGCTGCTCGGCGGTGAGGAGGTCGCGCTGCGCGTCCAGCCATTCGAAATAAGGGGCGCTGCCGTTGTCATAGCGCAGCATCACTAGGCGGGCGCGTTCCGCCTGCGCCTTGAGCGTCGCTTCGGCAATGCGCACCTGCTCGCCCAGCCACCGGCGTGCCGACAAGGCGTCGGACACGTCGCGGAAGGCCGCCTGCACACTCTTTTCGTAATTCACCACGGCCAGATCGCGACGCACTTCAGCCAGTTGTAGCGCCGCGCGATTGCGTCCGGCATCAAAAATCGGCAGCGACAGGCTGGGCGCAAAGCGCCAGGCCCGGCTGTCGGCATCGAACAGGCCGTCAAGCTCCGCGCTGGCCGTGCCGAAGAAGCCGGTCAGCGTGATGCGTGGAAAGAACGCGGCACGCGCAGCGCCAATGTTGGCGCCGGCGGCACGCAATTGATGTTCGGCGACCATGATGTCAGGACGCTGCAACAGCACCTCGGCTGGCAGGCCGACGGGCAAGTGCTGCGGCACGGCTTGGTCGTCAAGCTTCGCCGTTTGCATGCCTTCGGACAGGGGCGCGCCAAGGAGCAGCGTCAGCGCATGGGCCTGAGCGGCACGCGCCTGTTCGATCTGAGCCACCAGCGCGCGCGCCTGTTGCAGCAGGGTGTCCACCTGCACCACGTCCATGCGGGCAATCGCCCCCACTTCGAAGCGTCGGGTGAAGATGCCCAGGGATTTTTCGCGGCTGACGACGGTCTGGCGCGCCAGTGCGAGGCGCTCGTCCAGTTCCAGCAGCCCGAAATAGGCATCCGCCACCTGGGCGATCAGGCTTACCGTGACGGCATGGCGCGCCGCATCCGTGGCAAGGTAGGCTTCCAGCGCCGCCTCCTTGAGATTGCGCACCCGCCCCCAGAAATCGAGTTCCCAGGCGGCCAGCCCCACAACGATCTGGTACTGGTCGGAGGTCAGCGCTCGACCTGTCGGGCTGAGGTCGCCCGGCACACGTGCCCGGCTGCCATCGATGCCGGCTGCAATGGTCGGAAACTGGTCGGCCCGCTGGATGCCATAGGCCGCCTGCGCTTCGGCCACGCGCAGCACGGCGGTCCGCAAATCTCGGTTATGCGCCAACGCCTGGGCGATCAGGGCCTTGAGCTGCGGATCGGCAAAGTAGTCACGCCAGGCGATTTCAGGCGCGAGGCGACCTGCGGATGCCAGACCGGACGACTCCCCGGTATCCGCAGGGTAAGCCGCCGCGACCGGCAGCGGCGGGGCCTGGTGCGGCGGGGCGAGCGAGCAGCCGGCCACTGCCAGAACGCATGTCAGCACGCACAAGGCAACGATGCCGGGCTGCTTGTCGTCTCGTGGCACGCCGCCGCTTGCCCTGTCGGAGCCTTTCTTCATGTTCTTATCCTCATTCATCAGCGAACCATTGAAAAACCGATTCGCACCTGTGTCCCGCGATCAAGGTTGTAGTCGAGCAGACTCTCGCCATATCCCTTGAACAGTTGGAAATGCAAGAAGCCCCCGGTACGGGCAAATAGTGGTCTTCTCAGCGGCCAGGACAGATCGATCTGCGCGCTGCCATGCCCTGAAGTGCCTCTGCGCAATTGCGTCGCCAGCACCCAGTCATCCTCCCGGCCATAGCGCAATTTCCAGTCGACGTAACCCCGATAGCGGTGGATGTCAGGATTATCTTCCTTGTCCAGATAGCCGTAGAGTTTGGGCGCGAAAATCAGCGTGTGGCCATTCGAAAATTCGGTGCGCCAGACCGGTAGCACGAACAGGGTGTCGATACTGCGCGAACTCGTACCATCCTTGCCATTCGATTCATGCTCGTAGCCACCGCGCAGCAGGTCAGGCGTCAGGCCCCCCTTACCCAGGCTTGCGCTTTGCCAGAACAAGCTCGGCCGGTAGCTGGTATCGTGAAAGGGTGCCGAGTCCTCGCCGAGGCTCCACAGTGAGGTCTGCGTATAGCCAAAATGCAGACCTGACAGGGGCGAAAACCACTCGACGGGCAAACTGTCCGGATCGAAGAGCCGGTACTTGAAACTGAACTGGAAGCGGGCCGTAGTTCTGCTGCCGATGACGAAATACATTGGCTCGTTGACCGACAGCGCCGGTTCGTTCGCCGGGAACAACATCTGGTTGCGGCCTTCGGGCTGTGGGGCAGGCGTCATGACGCCCGTCTCCATCGAGCGCATTCGTTCCATCGCATCAGGGGCGCCGACCAGCAGGGCCAGCCGGTTGGAAGCAACGCCGGCCATCTCTGCCCGGACCAGCCCTGTGAGATCGGCCGGCATTACCCCACGATAGGTCCGGCTCACATCCCCGGGAGCGACCGGGCCGACGGCGGTCAGCGTTACGTCCCGAGTGCTGTCGTCGCGCGTCAGGCTGAGTCGGATCGTTTCTGGCCAATCCTCTTGCGCTGCGGGCTTGACGACATCCAGCCGGATCGGTGCGTCTGCCTGCGCCGTCTCGTCGGGGGTGGCAATCAGCCATCCGGGTGCCGCAGCCGCAGGCAGCGCGGTAAAGCACAGCATGAGGGCCAGGAGACGGAGTCGTCTGAAGGAAGATGCGCGCGCGGCCATGAGCGGTTTCGGACGGGGCGGTGATGATAGATCGCATTTCACCTGCTTTGCACCGATGCTCACCGTGATCAGTTCAGCCGGTTCGAGCGGACGTCCGTTGCCGGCGACCCTAGCGATGGCCTGCGCTTCAACGCCCAACAGCTGATCTGTCTTTAGCCCCTTCAATTTCTGCCCCCACCGCGCCAGATGGAGAACAGCACCCAGAGGCCGCCCAAAGCCGCAGCGATGAAGCCGAACCGCCCCAGGGCCGACTCGCGTTCGACGGTCATGACGATGGCCGAACCGATGATCAGCGCAGCAGTGACAATCGCGAGCGCCAAGCGCGAAGCAGCGTTGTCGAGACGTTCGCCGAATTGTTTGAGCGGCAGAACATCGACCTCCACGTGAAGTTTGCCGCGCCGGGCGGCACGGAGCAGTTGGCGAAGGTCTTGCGGCAGCCCGGCGACGAGGGCGAGCGCTCTGCCCAGGCTGCGCCAGCCGCGCCGAACCAGGGCATCGGGCGCGGCGTGGGCGAGCAGCACCTGTTCGAGAAACGGCGCGGCCTCGCCCGCCATGTCGAAGTCGGGGTCGAGCTGGCGCCCCATGCCTTCCAGCGTGATGAAGGCCTTGATCAGCAGCGCGAGGTCGGGCGGCAGGGCGAGGCCATGCTCGCGCAGGATGGCGACCAGGTCGGAGAGCATGGCGCCCAGGTCGAGGTGTTTGAGCGGCACGCCGTGATACCGATCGACGAAGGCGTCGATCTCGGGCTGCAAGGCATCGCTGTCGACCTCGGCGCCGCCGCTCCAGTCCAGCAGCACTTCGGCCACCTTCCCGGCATCGTGGCTGACGAGACCGTGCAGCAGCACGGCCAGCTGATACCGGCGCTCCTCGGAGAGGCGCCCGGTCATGCCGAAGTCGATGAAGGCGATGCGGTTGTCCGGCAGGTAGAAGACGTTGCCGGGGTGCGGGTCGGCATGGAAGAAACCGTCCTCGAGCATCATCTTGAGCACGGCCCGGGCGCCGCGACGGGCCAACAGCCTGCGGTCGAGGCCGGCCGCTTCCACGGCGGCCAGGTTGCGGCCGGGAATGCCCTCGATGCAGTCCTGCACGTTGAGCCGCTCGCCGGTCCACGCCCAGTGGATGCGGGGCACGACGATCTCGGGGTGGGCGGCGAGGTTGGCGGCGATGCGCTCGGCGCTGCGGCCCTCGGCGGAAAAATCCAGCTCGCGGCGCAGCGACAGGGTGAACTGGCGCACCACCTCCCGCGGCCGGTAGCGGCGCAACTCGGGCGCTTCCGCCTCGACGATCTCGGCCAGCCGCACCAGCAGGCGCAGGTCGGCCTCGACGACCGGCCGGATGCCGGGGCGCCGCACCTTGAGGATGATCGCCGTGCCGTCCGCCAGCCAGGCGCGATGCACTTGGGCGAGCGAGGCCGCAGCCAGCGCCTCCGGTTCCAGGCGCGGAAAGACGGCCTCGGGCGGCTCGCCCAGGTCCTCCGTCAGCTGCGGCAGCAGCTCGGCGAAGGGGATGGCGGGCGCGGCGTCCTGCAGCTTGCCGAACTCGGCGATCCAGTCCGCCGGAAACAGATCGACGCGGGTGGCGAGGATCTGACCCAGCTTGATGAAGCTCGGCCCCAGCTCCTCCAGAGCCCGGCGCACGCGGGCCGGCGGCTCCAGCCGCGCCAACGCCTCCGGCTCGTGCCAGTGCAGGGCGCGGCCGGCACGTTCCAGGGCGCCCGCCATGCCGATCCGTCGCACCAGATCGCCGAAGCCATAACGGATCAGGATGGAGGCGATGTCATGCAGGCGCCCCAGGTCGCGGACGGCGCCGATCGCTTGCCACAGCATCAAGCGTCCTTGTCGGTATCTTTCGATCCCAGGCGGGCAGCGATACCCTGGAGCAGGCCGGCGGCCAGACCGGCAAGCAGGGCGGCTTCATGGCGCAGGACTTCCGTCCCTTTTTTGGCCTGATCGCGAGCGCCTGAGGTAACGGCCTGGGTCAGTTGATCGAGCGCGATCCGGGTACGTTGGCCGAGGGCCGAGCCGCTGCTGCGGGCATGTTCGGCCAGCTCGGTGAAGGTGGCCTGGACGACGCCCCGGGCAGCCTGCGCGGCGTCTTGCAGCGTTTCGACGAACAGCGTCTGCAGCGTGGCGAGATCGTCCGCCGCCTGCTTCAGCCCCTGCCGGGAGAACTCGCCGGTGCGCCCCGCGGCCTCCTGAATGGCGAGCTGGGCGGCCTCCGCCGCCCCGGCCAGCGCCTCGTCCAGACCGCGCATCGCCTCTTTCAGCGCCTGCCCGCCGTGTTCCCCGAGCGGCGCGGCGCCTTCGCGGGCGCCCTTGACCACGGCCGCCGTCACGCGTCTGAGCGCGTCGGTGTCGAGGTGGCCGCGCGTAAGTGCATCGAGCGTGATCGCGCGCACCTGGGCGGCGATCACGGCCGGATCGGTGGCGAGGGTGCCCTGTACGCGTTGCTCGATTTCCTCAGGCGTCATGGAGGGAAGGCGTCCCTGCTCCCTGAGCATCCGGTCGATCTCGGCCTCGGCCTCAAGCCAGTCCTCTGCCACGTTGCCGCCCAGAAAGCCGCGCTTTTCCGCGCGAAAATAGGCGGCCTCCGCGATCATTCGATAGCGTTCCTCCGCGGTGAGGGGCGGATTCTCCTGCGCAATGGATCCCGGCGTCGCAGTCCGGGCGGAGGTGGATTTAGCTTTGGCCATGGTCGTTGCTCCTTTTCAAGGTAAGGGTGTGGAAAATCCGGCGTGTACGGGGCCGGGTATCGGTATGAGCCTGTCCGGGAGCCCCATCGTCAGCGTGCCTCCCCATCGGCTGCGGCCAGACCCCGTCGCAGCAGTTCGCATACGTGGCGTGCCAATACCGCGGGGTCGTCCTGGTGTGGCCGGTGTCCTGGCATGAACTTACGGGTTGCACCGGTCTGGAAATGGAAGATCACCAGGCCAAAGATCGACATCGCAAGCAGGTGGGCATCCCGATGCGGGTCCAGCTCGCAGGCCAGATCATGGACGGCAACGAACATGTCCCTGAATACCTCTTTGGCCAAGATGCCCTGACGCGCCTCGTCGGTGTCCAGCAGTACCCACTGCACCAGCCGCAGGAAGTCCTTGTCCGTGGCCATCATCCGGGCGAGCCCGGCAACAAAGCGCTCAAGCCGCTCCCACGGGGTACCGTTGCCGGCCAGCATGGCCTTCAGCGCGGCCTCTTTTTCCTGGAATTCGCAGGTCACCGCATCCAGATAGAGCTGGTCCTTGTCGGAGAAATGGTAGTAGAGCGCCGCCTGGGTGAGGCCGACGGCGGCAGCGACATCGCGCATCGAAACGCCGTCATAACCGTGCCGGGCAAAGAGAGGCGCCGATAGCTCAAGAATCTCTTCCCGCGTTTTTCTCCTGGGAATGGCCTTGACCGTTTGACTGCTCATGGATGACTTGTACCAATAAACCTAACGAGTGTTCAGTATATACGATTATTTCGGCAATTCAAGTGCTAGCCGAAGATCGAGTTGACCTGATCGGGCTTGGCTCGTGAACAGAAATTGAAGGAGATTCTTGCCGTCAGGGTGCAAGGATGATGTGGTGATGGAACCCGGCATCAATCGTCTGACACGATAGGCCGAGGTGCTTGACGTGAGTGGTTGGGCTGAGCGATCGCACTACTCAGTTACCGCCCGTTGGAACCTCGAAGCATCGAATGGCGGGGCTCGATCAGTGAAGTTCAGGTTGAAAACTGAACATTGACTGCTCGGCCCAACTGCTGGGCCACGGGCGGCGCATCACCTGCTCCAGCACAATGTCGGGCGCACCAACCAACCGTTCGATGACCTCCGGGGCCAACAGGGTCAGCCGCATGACCCGGCGCACCTGCGTCACGTCCATACCCTCGGCTTTGGCGATCTCGGCCACCGACGCCGCCCGCTCTTCATCCAGCAGTCGCTGCCAATGGTGTGCCAGTCCGAGTGCCCGCATTAGCGCGCTGTCCTGCGCTGCCGCTTGAGCCGCTCGCTCCTGCTTGGCCTCTGCCACGAATTCCTGCGGTGCGTCCAATGGCGTGATGACCCGCTTTTTCAGCCCTCGTCTCACCAGTGTCCAGGGGACAAAGGTTTCCAGTCGTACCCCACCGGCGGGCGTAGGGAGTTCATGGGTGATGGAGCGGCCTGTCTGCTTGCCATAGTGCTTCTTGCTGGTCATTTCCCCTCCTACCTGAATCGTTCAAGCATCTGACGCTGGTCTGGCCAGAGTGCAGGGATGTCGTTACGCATCAGCCACAGCAGGGTCAGCCTTCGGGGCTGGCACCCCCTCATGAACTGCTCGACGATGTCGGGGGCCAGCCGCGCCAGTCGCAGCAGCCGGCCCACCGTGGTTGGCATCAATCCTTCGGCACGGGCGATCTCGACCACGCTCTTGAACGTACCGGAGTCGAGCAGGTTGTGCCAGTACATAGCCCGGGCAACGGCCTCGATGATGCGGACGTCGTGGGCAGATTCCCTCCCGTCGACCAGCAGCTTTCCCTTCTTCCGCTTGAACTGGAGGGGCACGAAAGCTTCCAGCGAGCTGTTCATCAGTCCTCGGCCTCCAGCAGTTCCGTGCCGATCTCCTCCGGGGCGAATTCACCGATCAGCTTGTCCCAGCCCAACTCCCGCCACTTCACCTTGATACCCTGCATCTCGCCGATGTGGACGAGGTCAATCCGTTCGATCATCAGGTTGGCGATGCGATGGCGTTCGACCGGGAACAACTGATCCCACACGTCGTTGAGCCGTCCCATTGCCATTACCGTGGTGGCCTCGTCGATCTGTGCGCCGTTGCTCTGGATGTGGCGAACCACCGAGGCGATGGACTCGGGGCTGGTCAGCACCGTGCGGATCTGGGCGACCACCGCTGTCTCGATCTCCGGTGCGGGCAGGCGCTCGTAGCTCTTGCCAGGTGCGCCGAAGCGGCTTTCGGACTTGGACACGTAATAGTGATACTTGTGTCCCTTCTTGTTCGAGTAGGTCGGGTACATCCGCTCGCCCGAGGGGGCGTAGAGCAGGCCACGCAGCAAGGCATCGGTGCGCGACCGGATTTTGGTTTCCACCGACCGGGCATGGCCGCCCTTGGCCAGCACCGCGTGAACCTTGTCCCAAAGCGCCTGGTCGATGATCGGCGGGTGCGCGCCGGGGTACCAGTTTCCCTTGTGCGACAACTCGCCCAGATAGATGCGGTTACGCAGCAGCTTGTGCAGGTACTTCTTGTCGATGCGTGTGCCGCTGCGGGTCTGGCCCTCCTGCGTCGTCCAGGCCTTGGTGGTGATGCCCTCCAAGGTCAAGTTGGCGGCGATCTGGGTCGGCGAGCCGATGGTCAGCATCTCCGCGAAGATGCGGCGCACCACTGCCGCCTCAGCTTCGTTGATGACCAGTTGGCGGTTTACGACGTCGTAGCCGATGGATGGCACTCCACCCATCCACATTCCCTTGCGCTTGGCAGCCGCGATCTTGTCGCGGATGCGCTCGCCGGTGACCTCGCGCTCGAACTGGGCGAAGGACAGCAGGACGTTGAGCATCAGCCGCCCCATCGAAGTGGCCGAGTTGATCTGCTGCGTGACCGCGCTGAAGCTCACATTCCGGCGGTCGAACAGGTCCACCATCTTGGCGAAATCGGCGAGGCTGCGCGTCAGGCGGTCGATCTTGTAGACCACCACAATATCCACCTTGCCCGCATCGATATCGGCCAGCAATCGCTTGAGGGCCGGGCGGTCGGTGTTGCCGCCGGAGTAACCGGGGTCGTCATAGTCGTCCGCCACCGGAATCCAGCCCTCTGGGCGTTGGCTGGCGATGTAGGCGTGCCCCGCCTCCTTCTGCGCGTCGATGGAGTTAAATTCCTGATCGAGGCGTTCGTCCGTGGATACCCGGCAATAGACGGCACAGCGCTTGCGAGTCTTGGTGCTGGCGATCTCGTTCATCGCGCGCCTCCCTTGCCGAAGCCGAAGAACAGCGGCCCGCTCCAGTGCTGGCCGGTGATGTGCCGAGCCACCGCCGTCAAGCTCTTGAAGGTGTGGCCCTCGTACTCGAAACGGCCCTCGGCATTGACCGTTACCCGGTGCTCGCGCTCGCCCCATTCGCGCAGAATCACCGTGCCCGGCGCGAAATTGAATTCACGTGGCTTGGTGCGCTGCTTGATCTTGGAGTGCTTCGCACCGATGGCTTCCAGCCGCTGCTTTGTCTCGGGGGCGAGGCCGCCGAAGGCTTCCTCCTGCAGCTTGTAGGCAATGCGCGACTCGACGTGCGTGCGATTCGGATAATCCGGGCGGCGGGGAAAGTACCGATCCCATACCGGCCAAAGTTCGGCCATGGACATTTGGCTCAGGTCGGCAATTTGCCGGGCCACCGTTTTTTGCTTTAACAGCGTGTCGTTCATCACAACTTCTCCTCTTGATAGGGGGTTGTATGAACGCGCTGGTCGGGCAGGAAGCCAAGTCCAACTGCTCTCTGTTTTGGATCGTCGCCGGCGAGCGTGCGGACGATGGCCGCCGCAAGGATGGTGGTGATTTCGCCAGCACGGGCGCTGGCGGACATCTCAGAGGGTGATGCGAGTTCGAGGTTCTTCATGACGGCTCCAAGGAATTGCAACCGTCATGGATAATATGTCCTATCTTCTCGACTAGATGGCAACGTAGGGTAATGGCGAGTAATCGACTGATTTTTTCCGGGCTGAGTCTGGCACTTCTCCTGTCAGCGGGAGTAGTGCTGGCCGACACGCTGGCCGGCAAAGTGGTCGGCGTGAGCGATGGCGACACGATCACCGTGCTCGACAGTGGCAAGCAGCAACACAAAATCCGGGTTGCTGGGATTGATGCCCCTGAGAAGAATCAGCCCTTCGGCCAAAGATCGAAGGAAAATCTTTCCCGTCTGGTGTTCGGCAAGGAGGTCGATGTGCAATGGGCCAAGCATGATCGCTACCAGCGCATCGTGGGGAAGGTGATGGTGGCCGCGCCCGACTGCCAGCGTCCTGATTGCGCCAAGGCACTGGACGCGGGCCTTGGTCAGGTCACCGCTGGATTTGCCTGGTGGTACCGGAAGTACGCCAAGGAGCAATCGGCCGAGGATGCTCGATCTTACGAAACTGCCGAGCAGGAGGCACGTGCGCGTCACGTCGGGCTCTGGCGTGACGCCGAACCGATACCGCCCTGGGACTGGCGCAAGAAGGATCGTCAATGAACAACAAACAGTGGCCCGCAACGATAGATGAAGCAGTAGGCGTCGTCATCGCCGCGCTGCCTGAGGCCGAGGCCGCCACGATTGCAGCCATGCCGGAGGCTGATTTGATAAACCTGCATTTTGG
>JARKPC010000239.1 GCA_029975435.1 Propionivibrio sp.
TGCCATTCTGTCGGTTCTCCAATTCTTCATTTCCGACCCGCTCTTGCTGACAATCGTAAGATTTGCCATCGGCTTCTGCATCGGAAGCGACTACACGGTCTGCCCGGCTCTCCTGAGCGAGTGGCTTCCGACGCGGTCACGGGCGCGGACCATCAGCTCCTTCCTGATTTTCTGG
The DNA here is from genome assembly GCA_029975435.1 of Propionivibrio sp. Classification (GTDB taxonomy): domain Bacteria; phylum Pseudomonadota; class Gammaproteobacteria; order Burkholderiales; family Rhodocyclaceae; genus Propionivibrio. The sequence goes on from JARKPC010000239.1 coordinate 176, forward strand.
ATCGTCGGCTTCGTCTGCGCGCCGTTCATGGACCTGCTCATTGGTGATCAGGGCGAGAATACCTGGCGCTGGATCCTGATCTCGTCCGCCATCCCGAGCGGGCTGACCTTCCTCTGGCGTTTGGCGACGGCCATTCCCGAGTCGCCCAAATGGCTCGCCAGAAAGGGACATGTTCAGGAGGCCGAGGCGCTGATCCAGAAGCATGTCGGGCCGAACTACAGCCTGCCCGCGATGGACGACGAGAAGGAAGTGGCCACCGGCTCGTGGTTCGACCTGTTCGGCCCCAAGCTCTGGCGTCCCGCCGTCGCCGGCGGCGTCATGTACGCAACCCAGGTCTTTCCGTTCTTCGGCCTCGGCATCTTCCTGCCGATCGTCCTCGCCAGCCTGAAGATCGAGAACCCGAGCGCCCCCGGCATCATGTACAACGTCTGCATGGTCGTCGGCGTCGTGTTCGGCATCTGGTGGGCCGAGAGGGTCACCAGGCGGTTCTATCTGATGTCGACCTACTATGTCTGCATCGGCCTGCTGGTTGCCATGATCGTCTGGCCGGGCATGCCGCCTTATCTCAGCGTCGCCCTGCTGGTTACCTTCGCCCTGGTGCTGTCCACGGCCGCGGTTCTGGAGAATACCTATCCGCCGGAACTGTTCCCCACGGAATTGCGCGCCTCCGGCATCGGCTTCTGCACGGCGGTGAGCCGCCTCGGCGCTGCGGCCGGCGCGTTCCTGCTGCCCGTCCTCAACGAGAATTACGGCATCTATGCCTCTCTCGGTTCGAGCGTCGTCTCCCTGATCATTGGCGCCGTGGTTGTCTACCTTTGGGCGCCCGAGACGTCACCACTTGCTGCCAAGAAGATGAAAGGAAAGGAAGCGCTCGCCCACTAATTCCGCCTCCGAAATCGCTGAATGCCTGCCAAGCCAGGCGGCCAATTCAATCGTCAGGTTGCATGAAACCAAGAGGATGTAATCATGAGCTTCAAGAGAATGATCCACGCCGTCGAAACACATGCCGGCGAGCCGATGCGGGTGATTACCGGCGGCGTGCCGCACATTCCCGGCAATACCGTCTACGAGCAGATGCAGTGGCTGAAGGAGAATGACGACCAGGTGAGGCTGCTGATGCTGCGCGAGCCCCGCGGCTATCCTCCGCTTTGCTGCAACCTGATCGTTCCGCCCAAGCATCCGGACGCTGCTGCCGGCTACATCATCATGGAGCAGGTCGAATACCCGGTGATGAGCGGCGGCAACACGATCTCGGTGGCCACCGTTCTCCTCGAAACCGGCATGATCCCGATGAAGGAGCCGGTGACGGAGTTCAACCTGGAAGCCCCGGCCGGCTTGATCGGCATCCGGGCGGAGTGCCACAACGGCAAGGTGACGAACGTCACGTTCAAGAATGTCCCGGCCTTTGCCGCCTACCTGGACGCCGTGATCGACGTGCCGGAACTCGGCAAGGTGACGGTGGACGTTGCCTGGGGCGGCATGTTCTACGTGATTGCCGATGTGCGGCAGTTCGACTGGATCAAGCTGGTTCCCGGCCAGGGCGGCGAGATCGCTCGCGTCTCTTCGCTGATCATGCGGGCGGCGCAGGATCAGTTGCCGGTCGAGCATCCGGACTATCCGGGCGTCGGCATTTCGATCTCGCAGCTTTCCGGTCCCACCGACAGGCCCGATGCGGATTGGAAGAATGCCGTGACCGTGGCCAGCGGCGAAGTCGACTTCAACAACCCCGCCACCTGGACGGGCGCCATCGACCGCTGCCCCTGCGGCACCGGTACCTGCGCCAAGATGGCCACCCTTTATGCCAAGGGCAAGCTCGGTCTGAACCAGGCCTTCCGGCATGAAGGCATTCTGGGCAATGTCTTTACCGGCCACCTCATCGAAGAGGTTCAGGTTGGCAAGTACAAGGGTGTCATTCCCACCCTGGGCGGCCAGGCATGGATTTACGGCTACAGCACCTATGTGCTTGATCCGACCGATCCTTTCGTGAACGGTTTCCCGGCCATCGGCGATATCTGGGCCTGATCGCCCCATGGTCCGACGGGTGCGGTCTGCCTGGTCAGGCAATGCCCGGGAATGAGAGAAGGGAACTCCGCAGGCCATGGACGCCTGTGCCGCAAGGCAAGAACCGACCCATGTCGGCGGGGTTCCCGAATGCGTACTCGATGCGGCGTCTGGTCTGCTGCCGGCTCCATCCCGACACCTGAACGCGGTGTCCGTGAAGCTGGCAGCACGCCATTCCAGTCAGTTAACGTCGTGGCTCGCAAAATGTCTGATGAATACCCGTTCACAACGTTGCTGCAGCAAGCGTTCAGGCTCATGGAGAACCGCCGGCTGCTGCTCCCCCGTCGCCTGGCACGCGGGCATCTGCTCTATGGGGCGGATGAGACGACCGACGATGAATTCACGCTGTTGGTCCTTCTGAGTGGGCAGGTCCGCGGCGTCTCATCTTTCGAAGGACGAGAGTTTACGCTGTTCGAGCTATGCCGGGGCGAAGCCGCCGAGCTGCAATCCGGCCTGATGTTCGAAGCGATGCTCGATTCAGTCATTGTTCTGGTTGGCGAGAAGGCCCTTGAAGAACTGGTGCAAATCGACCCGCTTATCGGATTGAGAGCAACGCAGGCGGTGACCCACATGCTGCGGCGATCGCTGCGGCTGGTGGAAGACCTGGTGTTCCATGACGTGCGACATCGGCTGATCCGGGTGCTCTGCGAGGCGGCGGACCGGGCGGGCGGCCCGACAGGCCGCGAGATTCGACTGGCTGATGGTGTCCAGACCGAAGAATTGGCAATGCGAGTCGCCTCCAGCCGCCAGACCGTGTCGACCATCCTTGCCGATCTGGTTCGCAGAGGATTGCTCCGGCGCGCCGGAGCCAAAACGCTCATCGTCTCCGACGTCAGCCGGCTGAGACGGGAAACGGCTTCCGAAGCAGGTCGGGGATTGCAGGGAGCATGCGACAGGGCGGCAGGAAATATTCTGGCTTGCTTCGACGGATTTCCGGTGCCTGGATATGATTGAGGCCCACAACAGAACAGCAAGTCCGGATCGACTTCCAACAGGTATCGCAGCATCCATGCGTTCCCAGGGGGTAACGTTGGGACAAAGCTCTCCGTCCTCTCTGGTGAAGGAGGTGTCTCGCTTGTGCTACCTTCCATTCCGATCTGGCGTTCGTGCGGTATTGACTGGTTTTTGGCGGGAAAGACTCAAGTCGCCAATATCACCAGTCCAAAAAGGTAAAATGGGCGCAATAACAATTCAGAAATTTTCCTGCGGCAATTATCATGCGATCTATATCCTGCCCACAAGTGACTATTACGCAAAATAGACTCCTGATACGCGCTTCCTGATTGGTATTTATAGGTAGATACACTTTTATCAATCGAATGGAGATCTATCGGCATTGACAGCGACGTTGGTTATATATCACGATAGAAGTAACGTTCCGTATTGCAGGCGACGGCTGGACCAAACCAAGGCGGGCAAGGCCGCCGCATTCGGGATTATGGCGGACAGTGTCTCAGCGAGTATGATACCAAGCCGGTTGGTGCGACGCCCCTCCGAACGCGAGATGGTCGTTCGAGGGCAAGGGAACAGTCGGCTCCGGGG
>JARKPC010000246.1 GCA_029975435.1 Propionivibrio sp.
CGCTACCGCCTCGACCGCTACCACCTGATTCGCAGCCGGAGGCTGGCCGACAGCATGGCCGTGGTGCTCGACCGCACGTTGCGCCACAGCGCCGCCGTGCATCCCCTGAACACTCCGAGCGCACCCAAGACCTCGGAAATCCGGGCCGACATCATCCGCTTCCGGCGCGAACTGGCGCACACACGCTACCGCTATGCCAGCGAGAGAATCCGCCAGGGCGAAATCGGCATTACCCCGCTCTTCGGCCTCGGCATCCGGGATAACCAGCTTAATCGCACGGTCGTCGAACTGATCCGCCAGGCCGAAACACGCATCGTATTGTTCACGCCGTATTTCAATCTTCCCGGCCCGGTACGGCGGGTTATCGATGCCCGGCTGCGGGCCGGCTGCCACATCACCATCGTGCTCGGCGACAAGACGGCCAACGACTTCTTCATCCCGCCCGACGAGCCGTTCAAGACCATCGGCGCCTTGCCCTACCTGTACGAAGCCAACCTGCGGCGCTTCTGCAAGGCGCGCCAGAGATTCATCGACAACGGGCAGCTCAACGTACACCTGTGGCGGCACGAAGACAACACCTTCCACCTCAAGGGTCTGCTGATCGATGACCGCTACGCCCTGCTGACCGGCAACAACATCAACCCGCGCGCCTGGCGGCTCGATCTGGAGAACGGCTTGCTGATCCACGATCCGCAAAAATTGCTGATCGAGAAGCACCTTGCCGAACTGGACCGCATCCTGACGCACACGCAGCGCCTCGCCAGCCACGAAGCCCTTGAACCGGCTGAATCGTATCCGCACCCGGTACAGCGTTTGATGAGGCGGCTGGCGCGCACGCGCATGGACCGCCTGGTCAATCACATGCTTTAAGCGCCTGTCTCAGGCAGAGCGGATGGCAAGCGAACGGTAACCCGCAAGCCGCCTTCGCGCCGGTTCTCGGCCTCAATCCGACCGTGATGAGTAGCGACAACTTGCCGGGCAATGGCCAGCCCCAGCCCGTGCCCCTTCTTGACCGGTACGCGGCTGCCACGGAAAAACGGCTCGAACAGCCGCTTGAGATCGGAGCTGAGCACACCCGGCCCGCGATCTTCGACACAGACCCGGATCTCGGCTCCGTCGCGCGAGGCGCGTATTCCGATCCAGCCGCCGCTGGCCGCATAGGCCAGCGCATTGCGTACCAGATTGTCGAAGACGCGGTGCAACATTTCGGCGTCGCCACGCACCAGCGCTTCCGTTCCGGCTTCGAGGTCGATGCGGCATGCCGCCAGCTCCGCTTCCGGCGCGGCATCGGCGGCCACGTCGGCGAGCACCTCGGCGAGGTCGATCACTTCCTCGCCCGGCTCGACCAAGCCGGATTCCAGGCGCGAAAGCGTCAGCAGTTCGCTGACCAGACGGTCCATGCGGGCCGATTCGTGTTCCAGCAGCGTCAGGCAATCATCGAGCCGCTCCGGTTGCTGGCGGACCAGCCCGACGATCGCGGAGAGGCGCGCCAGCGGCGAGCGCATTTCGTGCGAAACATCGTGCATCAAACGTCTCTGCCCGTGCATCAACTGGTCGATGTGGTGTGCCATGCGGTCGAAATCACGGCACAGGTCGGCCAACTCGTCGCGCCTGTGCCCCATCGTATCGGCAATGTCAGTCGCCAGCTGCCCGGACGCTCCCGCCTGCAGCGCCTGACGCAGCCGCCCTACCGGCCGGGCGATATAGGCGGCGAGCAGGGTGGCGAAGACAAGGCTGACGACCGCGCCGGCGAGCAGATGCAACAACGGCAACCGGGGTCCGGGTGGAGGAGGCCGGCCGGGACTGTCCGGAAAACGGCTCGCCGTCGGCGGTCGCGGTAGATCGCGGAACGAATCGGGCGGGGGTGAATCCATCGCTGCCGGCCGCGGCGGGAAGCCCTCCATCTCCGGCATGGTGGCCCAGATGGCCAGCCCCGTGCCGATGACCGTGGTGGCCTGGGCCACAAAGAAGAAAGACAGGATCTTCCAGAACAGGCGTCCTTGCAGGAACGATGGCATGGAGAGCTTCCCAGGGGGTCAGTCGGTCAGCAGCTGGTAGCCCTTGCGCAGAACGGCCTGGATGCGCGGACGGCCGTCGGGCAGGGGCGGCAATTTGTGCCGGATGCTGCTCAGATGCACGTCAATGCTGCGATCATAACGCTGGAACGGCCGACCCAGCCCCTGCTCGGACAGCAGATTCTTGCTCACAACCTGCCCGGCATTCTGGATCAGCAATTCCAGCAGGTTGAACTCGGCATTGGTCAACTGCACATCCTGCCCGGCCCAGGCGATACGCCGCTGAGCCGAGTACAAGGCCAGATCGCCGATACACACGGAGTCGGGAGTGGTCGAACGAACCAGCGTCCGGCGCAGGATGGCCCGCAGCCGGGCACTCAGTTCGCGCGGCGTGCAGGGTTTTGCCACATAGTCGTCGGCGCCGAGTTCGAGCCCGAGGATACGGCTCTCGTCGTCGCCCCGTGCGGTGAGCATCAGTACCGGCGTGCTGCCGCGCGAGCGAATCCGTCGCAGCACCTCGATTCCGCTGAACCCGGGCATCATCACATCGACGACGGCGATGTCCGGCGTCTGGGCAGCAAACAGGCGCAACGCCGATTCGCCTTCATGCGCCACGGTGACGTTGAAACCGTCGCTCACCAGATAGTCGCGCAGCAGCGTGACCAGTTCGACATCGTCATCGACCAGCAGGACGCTGGCCGAAGCTGTCGGGATGTTGTTTGCAAATTCAGGCATGGCGCAATGATACCGGCGCGGAAGAATCGGAGCCCCGGAGTTTACAGGGATTTACAACGGCGGGAAATTCTTGCCGCGCCCCCGGCAATCCACCCGCAACACGTTGATCAATAAAGAATAAATCGTGGCGAACATTGCCGGAAAAAAGATTCGGGAGACGTACTCCCCCAGGGTTCGCTTGGAAACTGCCGCTTTTCCGCGAGAAGTCTCGTTTTTCTTCACAGGCTTTTACCTCGCTTTACGCAAAACGTCCTGATCTGGCGGCATTTCTGGCCGATAACTTGCCAGTAGGCAGGCAGATCCGAGCTTTCCAGCCCTGGCTAGCCACGATCTCATTTCAACCATCCAGGAGTTCATCATGAGTACCCTGACAGGCATCAGTAATTACAGCAGCGCCGCAAGCTATCTCTTTTCCAAGATCGACACCTCGAACAAGGGCTACATCGAGAAGGAAGATCTCGTCTCCGCGTTTTCCAGCCTGACGTCCGCGAGCGACACGAGTGCCAGCGACGTTTTCTCGCAACTCGACAGCGACAGCGACGGCAAGGTCACCGAGAGCGAATTTTCCAGCGCGCTCGAGGCGCTCAATGGCCAGTACAACCAATCGCGCATGCAGGGCGCGATGCCGCCTCCCCCGCCCCCGCCTGCCGACGACGCCGGGTTCACCGAGGACGAACTGACCAGCCAGCTGGAAGAAATCGGCGACACCGACTCCGCGCGCTCGACGCTGATCGGCAGTATTCTCGAGAACTTCGATGCTGCCGACACAAACGGAGACGGCAAGGTCAGCCACACTGAAGCCATGGCCTACGCCGAATCCAATGACATCGCTACGTCGACGTCAGGCGACAAGACGGCGGCAAGCGAATCGAAATCCGGAAGTGCTTCTGTTTCCGAAGCTCAGGTCTACCAGCAGATCATGGAACTGATGCGCGCTTACGGCACCCAGAGCACCGAACAGAACTTGTTTTCGTCATTGACGTCGGCGATCTCGACCCGAGCATAACGCCGCCGACGGGCTTCAGCGCACATGCAGGCAGGCGGCAACTCCGGTGGCGATGCCATCAACCATGCACGCCTGCCATGCCGGATCACGCAACCAACGCGCAACGACGATGGCATACTCCGCGACAGATCGTAGCGAGCGAATCAGAAATCCTGGGATGCCTCCCAGATGATGAACCCCTCTTCCTTCAGGGTCCATTGCATCAGGTTGATCAGTGGTTGCGCCCGGTGCCCGAGCGAGACGATCTCTTGCGGCTCCTTTTCCTTTTCGCCGCCGCCCTTCTCGTCGTTGTCGTGTTCCTTGTTTCCGTTGCTTCCCGCGTTGGCGCGCTTTTCCTCGGCCAGTCGTTTGGCAGCCGCCTTCTCCTCCTCGACACCGTGGCGCAGACAGGCAATCGCTTCAGGCAATTGTTCCGTGGTGAACACGCCATGCGCGGTGGTTTCCTTGCCGATCCACGCAAACAGGGCATGCGCATGCTCGGCAAACATGATGAGTTCGCCCGATGTGCTTGATGTCAGCCGGACCAACATGACCATTTCTCCTGGAAGTACTTGGTTATTCATCCGACAGGCACGCAGATGAAAACGATCCGCCGCGGATGCAAGAATGTCGAAGAACCACCGTCGATTTTACTCCTCGCCACCGTACAAGGACGACTGACCCGATATCTGGGATAGAATCCAGTACCGGAACCCCTTCCGGACAAATTCTCCCCGCCATGCCCCCCTCCCCTGATCCGTCGCCGTCCGTAACGCCGGCACTGCGTCTCGGGATTGATCTCGGCGGCACAAAGATCGAGGTCATCGCCCTCGATCCGCGAGGCAACGCGTTGCTTCGGCGCCGGGTACCCACCCCGCAAGGCGACTACCGGGGCACACTGGCGACCGTGGCCGGACTGGTGGAGAGCGTCGAAACCGAACTCGGGCTGCGCGGCAGCGTCGGCGTCGGCATTCCCGGCGCCGAATCGGCCATCGACGGACACATCAAGAACGCCAACTCCACCTGCCTGAACGGCAAGCCCTTGCGCCACGACCTGCAGACGCTGCTGCAGCGGGAAATCCGTATCGAGAACGATGCCAATTGCCTGGCCCTCTCGGAAGCCGTCGATGGCGCGGGCAGCGAAGCCCGGGTCGTCTTCGCCGTCATTCTCGGCACCGGAGTCGGCGGAGGCATCGTTGCCAACGGCCACCTGCTGACAGGTGCCAACCATATTTCCGGCGAATGGGGGCACAACCCGCTGCCGTATCCGGAAGAGGATACGCGACCGCCGCCGCGCTGCTACTGCGGCCGCCAGGGCTGCGTTGAAACCTGGCTGTCCGGGCCCGGCATGTCCGCCGATCATGCGCGGCACACCGGAGCAACACTGACCGTGCCCGAGATCGCCGATCACGCCGCGCAGGGCGAGAGCGGTTGCGAAGCCACGCTGCAACGCTACGAACGCCGTCTGGCAAAAGCGCTGGCGCAAGTCATCAACATCCTCGACCCCGAGGTCGTCGTCCTGGGCGGAGGCATCTCCAATCTCGACCGGCTAAACAAGAACGTTCCCGCGCTGTGGGGCAACTACATCTTTTCCGACGTGGTGCGTACCCGGCTGTGCCGCAACCGCCACGGCGATTCCTCCGGAGTGCGCGGCGCCGCCTGGCTGTGGAACACTCCGGACCACAGAGATGCACGGATCCACAAGACCTCCTCCAACGCCACGCCCTGAAGGCGACGCCGACACATCATGCTCTGGTCCCGACTTTTCCTGCCCTTCGCCTGCGCCTACTTTCTTTCCTATTTGTACCGGACGGTCAACGCCGTTGTCGGCCCGGTCCTGAGTACCGAGTTGTCACTCGGCGCCGCCGACCTCGGCCTGCTCACCAGTACCTATTTCATTGCCTTCGGCTCGACGCAACTGCCCCTCGGAATCATGCTCGACCGCTTCGGTGCGCGCAGGGTGGAGGCCGCGCTGCTGCTGATCGCTGCGGCCGGCGCGGCGGTCTTTGCCGGCAGCAACAACATCGGCACGCTGGCCATCGGCCGCGGCATGATCGGGCTGGGAGTCTCCGCGTGCCTGATGGCTGCCTTCAAGTCCTTCTCGCAGTGGTTTCCGGCCGAGCGGCAAGCCTCATTGACCGGCTGGATCATGACCTCCGGCACGCTGGGGGCGCTCGTCGCCTCGGCGCCGCTCGAAGCCGTGTTGCACATCGCCTCCTGGCGCGAAGTCTTCTACGGGCTGGGCGCCATCACCGCCGGAGTGGCACTGTGGCTCTTTCTCGGCGTTCCGGACAAGGAATCGGCGACACGCCCGCAGTCGATCGCGGAACTGGCCGGCGGCATCCGGCAAATAGTCAGCAACCGGCATTTCTGGCGCTTCGCATCGCTCAGTTTCGCCCAGATCGGCGGCTTCATGGCCGTGCAAAGCCTGTGGTCCGGCGCCTGGCTGATCCACGTCAACGGCTATTCGCGCTCGGTGGCGGCGGAGTACCTGGCGGCGATGAATGCCGCGATGGCCGTCTCCTACTTCATGATCGGCCTGCTGTCGACCCGTTTGGCCAAGCGCGGAATCAGCACGGTACACCTGCTCGGCGGCGGCATGTCGCTGGCCCTGCTCACACTGCTCCTGATCGTCACCCAGGCCACCGAACAGCACTATCTGCTGTGGATGGCCTACGGCCTGTTCTCCAGCACCGGAACGCTGACCTACGCGGCCACCGCCACCGGCTTTCCGGTGAGCCTGTCCGGACGTGTCAACACCGTCCTCAACCTCTTCGCCTTCGCCGGCGCATTCGGCCTGCAATGGGGCATGGGCCTGCTCATCGACGCGACCATAGCCGCCGGCCATTCCACCGCCATCGCCCACCGCGATGCCTTCATCGTGCTGTTTGTCTTGCAGGCGGCATCGCTCGGGTGGTTCTTCTTCAGCGGCTGGCGGGCAGCCAGCATTGCCGCCTCAAACCGCTAGGTCGACCTGCTGCACCGACCCGACTCCGCCATCCTCCCGCAAATAGACGCCGGATGCGCGAATGTAGCCGTGCTTCTCGTTGTCGGCGTCGGCGAGGGCAAACGGCGTTTGCGCCGAACCGAGGTAGATGGCGCCGATGCCTTTCTCGCGCAGCGAACTCAGCGTGTCTTTCCCGGCGCCATCCTTTTCCCACAAACTGAGCGAGGAAAACGCCGAATCCGCGTCATCGAGCCAGTGGTTGCCGTCCTCGTCCAGGCACGCCAGATCGGCGAAACCGTTGCCGGAACGCGTACCGAACAGCTCGCTGCCGTCGTTGATGCGGCCGTCGCCGTTGCGGTCGAAAGCCAGCCAGGCGCTGCCGGCGGAGAGTCCGGGAATCGACTCGCCAGTTCCGTCGGCATCGAGGTCGAACTCGAAACGCTGGCCGGACAGTTCGGCGGCGTTGCCGGAAAAATTGACGACGAGCGGATCGCGCAGTTCCAGGCTGCCCGACTGCCGCACGCTGCGCTCGCAGGAATAGTCGCGGCACATGGCAAGCTGGAGGGTGAAATCGATGGCCTTGCCGTCCGCCGTGCGAACGGTGCCGGCCGCCGAAAAAGCCGTGCTCTCGTGCTCACGGACGATCTCGGTCAACTCGACGCTCCATTCCATCCGGATTCTCCTGCCCGTTCCCATTGCGTCGTCGGGCACCGGTGCCGAGCGGCCGGTCTGCAGAATATCCTCCAGATTCGTCGCCCTCGCCCCTTGCTTGCCGGCAAGAAGTTCCAGCATGCAACTCACCAGATTCTGCAGCAGGACCAACAGGCGCAACCTGTCGGACTCCTCGCTGCTGGCGACCGGTTCGCTTTGCGATGCCCCCGCGAGAATCATGCGGAAGCTGTTCTCGGCCTCGATCTCGCTCTCATGAAGGTATTCGTGCGCGGCGTTCATGGCCACGCTGGATTGCTCGATTTTCATTGCCAGCTCCTTGCGCGTTTTGGGATCAACCTCGTCGCAAGGGGCGTGCCAGGGGATCATTTCCTGGAATCGATACCTCGACCCAGATAGCGCAGAACCGGTTCAAGCAACCCGGTTTTCGGCGCGGACTCGCACACGGCTCGCGCCGACGACCAGGGGTATCCGAGCGCCAGCAGCCAGGCAAGGACGTCCGGCAGGCATTCCGGTGGCAACGTCTGCATGGCCTCGATGGTGATCGCCAGTCGCTCCACGCAATAGGGTGCGTCCTGTTCAAACACCCATTCGTAGCGGCCGCAACCGACGCGCACATTTCCTGTCGCCTTCTCGGACATGCCGACCAGCCAATCGCAGGCAAAAACTGCCGGCGGCTTTGCCGATTCCGGATCGGGTTTGTCGAGGTAAAAGGTGTAGATATTCTCGTAGGTCTGGTTGAAGCGGCGAACCAACACATCGGCAATCGTTGCCACGCCCTGCGAAACGGCGGGGAAACTGATGTCCTGCGTCTTGACGCGCATCTCGAGGCAGGCCCCATCGCAAAAGACCCGCTGAATCAGATGCGGTCGGTTCTCGTCCTTGGCGCGGATGTAGTCGCGCAGCCGATCCACGGACAGCCCGTTCGCGGTTTCGGTGCCTGAATCCCGTATCATCGCTCGGCTCCTTGCGTCGGGGCTTGCTGCATCCACGGTGGTGATCAGACTGTATTGGATGAAGGCTTCCGATTATGCGGGGCAACAGGGGTCGCGGCAAGCGGCAACGCAACGCTACAATGTCCGCTTGCCCATAAAACGAAGCTTCCGATGCATTTCCCCGATTACCCGCTGCTGTTCTACCCCTTCGCCGTTCTCGCCATCCTGGCGGCCGGAATTTCCAAGGGCGGCTTTGGTGCCGCAGCCGGCGGGCTGGCGGTGCCGCTGATGTCGATCGCCATCGCGCCGCCTGAAGCCGCGGGCATCATGTTGCCCATCCTGTGCGCCATGGACGTCTTCAGTGTGTATGCGTACCGCGGGCGCTGGTCAACGGAACACCTGCGCATCCTGCTGCCCGGCTCCCTGATCGGCATCGCGCTGGGGGGCCTGGCTTTCGGAATGCTGTCGGTGAACATGATCCGGCTGATCGTCGGCCTGATCGCCGTGCTGTTCACCCTCAACAAGTGGCTGAGCCTGACCGACCGGCTGGCGAGCTTGCTCGCTGTCCGGCAACGCCAGCCGGGCCGCCTCTTCGGGGCGGTCTGCGGGTTGCTGTCGGGCCTGACCAGCACGCTGGCCCATTCCGGCGGACCGCCCTTCGCCGTCTATATCTATTCCCTGAAACTGGACAAGACGCGGATCGTCGCCACGTCCGCCGCCTTTTTCTGCATCGGCAACTATCTCAAGCTGATTCCGTACTTCTTCCTCGGGCAGCTCAACACGGCGAACCTGTCCACGTCGCTGCTCTTCTCGCCGCTGGCGCCGCTCGGCGTCTGGCTCGGCCTGTGGTTGCACAAGCGCATCTCCGAGCAGACGTTCTTCCACGTCAGCTACACCCTGCTGTTCCTCAGCGGCCTTAAACTGATTTACGACGCCGTGGCCATCTGACAGGCACCGTCAAAACTCCAGTGGGTCGACTTCCAGGTGCCAGCGCAGGCGCGACGGCGCCTTGATGGATTGCAGCAAACCGCCCCACTCGCTGAGAAAACCCTGCAGCGCGCGCCTCGACGGCGATTCGACGAGCAGTTGCGCGCGCTCCAGGTTGGCCCGGCGGGCAAGGCGCATCGGCACCGGGTCGTAGAGCATCACGTCGGCATGTTCCGCGGCTTGCGGCCAGGCGCGCGCCTCGGCCAGAAAGGCAAGCGCATCGGCGATCAGCGGCGCTTCGGCGCGCAGCATCGCCTGATAGGCATACGGGGGAAAGCCGGCCTGCTCGCGTTCCTTCAACTGGGCGGCGGCAAAGGCCGGAAAGTCGTGGCGCACCAGCGCGGCGTATAGGGGATGTTCGGGGAACTGCGTCTGGATCAGCACTTCGCCGGGGAGATCGGCCCGTCCGGCGCGCCCCGCCACCTGCATCAACTGGGCGAACAGGCGCTCCGGCGCGCGCCAGTCGGCGGCAAACAGGGCCGCGTCGGCTCCGAGAACGCCAACCAGCGTCAGCTTCGGAAAATCGTGGCCCTTGGCCAGCATCTGCGTGCCGACCAGGATATCCGCCTCGCCGGCGTAAATCTGTTCCAGCAAACTCTCCCATTGCTTGCGGCTCTTGGCTGAATCGCGGTCCACGCGCAGGATGCGCGCCTGCGGAAAACGGGCGGTCAGAACCTCCTCGATGCGCTGGGTACCGCGCCCGAAGGGCTGGATATCCTGGTTGCCGCAGGTCGGACAGGCCTTCGGCACCCGGCATTCGAAACCGCAGTGATGGCAGCGCAGACGCCCGTCGGCCAGATGCAGTACCAGGTTGGCGGCACAGCGCTGGCAACGCGATATCCAGCCGCATTGTGCACACGCCAGTACCGGGGCATACCCTCGGCGATTGAGAAAGACGAGGCTCTGCTCGCCTCGGCCTAGACGCTTTTCGATGGCCTGCAACAGCGCTCCGGAGAATCCATCCTGCAGTTTTTCCACCCGCGTATCGATGCGCTGTACCGCCGGCAGCCGGGCGGAGGCGACGGCGCGCTCGCGCAGCGTCAGCAGGGTGTAGCGTGCCGGGGTCCGGGTATCGGCGGCATTCGCCCAACTCTCCAGCGCCGGCGTGGCGGAACCCAGCACGATCGGGATGTCCCGCTCGTGCGCCCGAAAGACGGCCACGTCGCGTGCCGAGTAGCGCATGCCGTCCTGTTGCTTGAAGGAAGCGTCATGCTCCTCGTCGACGATGATCAGACCCAGGTCAGGCATCGGGGTGAATACGGCCAGCCGCGTGCCGAGTACGAGGCGCGCGCTGCCGTCGAACGCCGCGCGCCAGCTGCGCGTGCGCGCCGCCTCGGTCAGTTCGCTGTGCAGGCTGACCAGCCCGGCTTCGGGAAAACGCGCCGCCACCCGCGCTTCCAGTTGCGGCGTCAGGTTGATCTCGGGTACCAGCAGCAAGGTCTGGCGGCCCGCTGCCAGCGCGCGTTCGACAAGACGCAGGTAGACCTCCGTCTTGCCACTGCCGGTGACGCCATGCAGCAGGTAGGCATGGAAGCCGGCGCCATGCGCCTCGATCGTGGCCAACACCTGCCGCTGTTCGGCGGTCAATTCCGGCGCAACGTGCGCGGCCCGAGGCTTCGGGGCGCGCCGCGCCGCACGCGCCTTGGGCGGATCGACGCGGCGCAGGCCGGCCGGCAGGGTCGACAACATGACTTCGCCCAGCGGGGCCTGATAGTAGGCCGAACAGAACTCCGTCAGGCGGAACCAGTCGGCAGGCAGCGGTGGCAGGTCGCGCAGCACCGCCTCGAGCGGCTTGAGTTGCCCGGCCGGGATGTCGGACGCATCCGCCACTGCGACAACGATGCCGACACACAATCGCTGCCCGAAGCGGACCCGCACGCGGATCCCGACATCACCGGCGGTCAGGATCTCACCGACCGGGACCCGGTAGTCAAACAAACGGTGCAGCGGAACCCCGAGGGCAACGCGGGCTATGGACATGCGGTACGGCCTGTATTTTTTGTAGGAAACCGAGCAGGACTATGACTAAAGTCAGAGCCCACTTGGCTCATCTAGCTCGTCTAATTTCTGTAAAGTTGCTGTAACTTATTAGCCTGTCACGCAAATTTCGGTTGTTCACATTTTCTGTGGATAAGTCTGTGGAACACGCGTGGCAAAGCAGGCCAAATGCTCTTGCCACAAGGACTTATCACACTTTGCCGCAAAAAAAGGCGAAAATAAATCCCAATAAAATCATATGCTTAATCATAAGACGCTGATTTTTCGTGTTTCTTGTAACAAACGGTAACAAACGCCCAATTTCTGTGCATAAGTCAACATGAATGTTGACAAAACTATATTCCCTGCCGTAAGCGCCGGCTGTGGTCATGCACAGTTTCGACGAGCACCGACACATGGTCCGGAGGGGTGAATTGCGAAATTCCGTGGCCCAGATTAAATACGTGACCGGTGTCGGCCGGTCCGAAACTGTCGAGGATCGCTTTCGTTTCGCGGGCAATGCTCTCCGGCGCAGCGAACAGGACATTCGGATCGAGATTCCCCTGCAGGGCGACGCGCTGGCCCACGCGCTGGCGCGCGGCGCCGATATCGATCGTCCAGTCCACCCCGATCGCGTCGCAGCCTGTGTCCGCGATCGCTTCGAGCCACAGTCCCCCGCCCTTGGTGAAGACGATCGAGGGAATACGCTGACCATCTCGTTCCTGGATCAGACCGGCCACGATGCGGCGCATGTAGTCCAGCGAAAACTCGCGATAGGCGGCGGCCGACAGACAGCCTCCCCAGGTGTCGAAGAGCATCACCGCCTGCGCCCCGGATTCGATCTGAGCGTTGAGATACTGCGTCACCGCTTCCGCCGTCACGGAGAGAATGCGATGCATCAGATCCGGCCGGTCGTAGATCATCGTCTTGACGTTGCGGAAGTCGCCGCTCGAACCACCCTCGACCATGTAACAAGCCAGCGTGAAGGGGCTCCCCGAAAAACCGATCAGCGGTACCGAGCCGGCCAGTGCACGGCGGATTTCGGCAACGGCATCCGTGACATAGCGCAGATGGCTGTATGGGTCGGGCACACTCAGATCACGTATCGCCCATTCCTCGCGCAACGGGCGCTCGAAGCGCGGACCTTCACCCTCGGTGAAATACAGCCCGAGACCCATGGCATCCGGCACCGTCAGGATGTCCGAGAACAGGATTGCGGCATCGAGGTTGAAGCGCGACAGCGGCTGCAGCGTCACTTCGCAGGCCAGCGCAGGACTCTTGCACAACTGCAGGAAACTCCCGGCCCGCTTGCGCGTTTCGCAGTATTCCGGCAGGTAGCGCCCGGCCTGGCGCATCAGCCAGACGGGAGTGTATTCGGTCGGCTGCCGGAGCAGGGCACGCAGGAAAGTGTCGTTACGAAGTCGGGGCACGGGATCATCCGCTCAGAGTGTGTTGGTCGATTATCGCGCAAGGAACCACAAGCGCAACAAATATTGCGTCATTGATCCAGCTCTTCAACCTTCCTGCCGAGATTCAACCCGAGCTGCTTCAGCTTGCGGTAGAGGTGAGTGCGCTCCAAACCGGTCTTCTCCGCCACACGCGTCATGTTGCCACGCTCGTTCTTCAGGTGATGTTCAAAATACTGGCGCTCGAATGCCTCGCGCGCCTCGCGCAACGGTTGATTGAAGAACGGCAAGGACGGGACGGATCTCGGCGCTGCATCGGAGTCGCGCTGCAGGATGTTGTCCACATCCTCGGCGGATATCTCATCCTCCAGCGCGGCGACGGCCAGGTTGCGGATGATTGCCAGCAGCTCCACCCATTCACCCTGCCAGTGATGCAGCCGCAAGGCATTCAGGGCCGCCGAGGAAAAGCGGCGCGGCGGCACACCATGGCGCTCGACGAGGTGCGTGAGTACCAGCGGGGCGATTTCTGGGACGTCGTCCGCGTGCCCCGACAGTTGCGGCAAGGCGACCCAGACTTCGCCCAGCCGGGCGACCAGGGATTGGTCCCACCCTGCATCAACCAGCGCCGTCAACGGGCGCGACACTGCAGCGACGAGCTGCAGATGGTATTTCTCCAGTCGTTCCAGGGCAAACGCCAGGTTCTTCTGCTGCAGTCGGCCCATCAACATCAGATCGGCGATGAACAGTATCCCTCCGGACGCATTCTCGAGCATTTCCTGGGTCAGCGGCATGCTTGAGGCGGAAAGATCCAGCCAAGGCGTCTTCGGCGCTTGCAAGGTGCGCGCGCAGATCTCCGCGATGCTGCCCGAGGCACTCTTGAGCAGCAACACCGAGGTGTTGGCAGCGGCCTGTTCAAGCCGCTTCTTCAGATCCTTGAGGAGCGGAGAACGGGAAAAGGCGTCCAGCGTAAGTGGCGGTTTCGTCGAGGACACCTCGTGCTTCAGCGCCTTCTTGACCGTCTGCAGCAGTTTCTGCAGGGCAATCGGCTTTTCCAGGAAATCGACCGCGCCGACACGGGTGGCTTCGACGGCCGAATCGATCGTGCCGTGCCCGGACATCATGACCACCGGCATGGTCAGCAGGTTGGCCGCCGACCACTCCTTGAGCAGGGATATGCCATCCGTATCAGGCATCCAAATATCGAGGAGAACCAGATCCGGCCTTCTTTCGCTGCGCACCTTGCGCGCCGCCGCCGCATTCTCGGCCAATGTAACGGAATGCCCTTCGTCGGTCAGGATTTCTGACAGCAATTCACGGATGCCCATTTCGTCATCGACGACAAGTATTTGCGCCATGTTCAACTCTCTTCGGATGTTTCGTTGATGCCTGATTGCATTGTCCGCTCCGGTGCGAGCGGCAGTCGTATGCTGACCTCCGCGCCTCCGGGTTGACGGTTGTTGATGCGGATCTGCCCCTGGTGCTCATCGACGATCTTCTTGACGATGGCCAGGCCGAGCCCGGTGCCACCGGCCTTGGTGGTCACGTAGGGTTCAAAGACGCGCCCCATGAGTTCATCCGGGAAGCCCGGACCGGCATCGGACACGGAAAGTTCGCCCATGTCATCGGCACGCCGCGTCGCGATGCGGATATCCTGGACCTCCTGTCCCTGCTGCGCGTCCTCGGCGTTGCGCAACAGGTTGTGGATGACCTGGCGCATCTGGGTCGCGTCGCCCATGATCGGCGGCAGGTCCGGGTCCAGTTGCACCGAAATGCTGGCCTGCGACGTCTCATACAGGCCGAGCACCTCGCAAATCAGGGCATTGATGTCCAGTTCGGCCAGTTCCGGCGCCGGCAACCGCGCATAGTCGGAGAACTCGTTGACCATGCGCTTCATGGCCTGCACCTGATTGATGATGGTCTGCGTCGAGCGATTGAGCATTTCACTGTCGCCGTTGGCCAGCTTGCCCGCCAGCTTGAATTGCAACCGCTCGGCAGATAGCTGGATCGGTGTCAGCGGATTCTTGATTTCGTGGGCCAGGCGCCGGGCCACTTCGCCCCAGGCCGCGCTGCGCTGGGCGGCGACCAGACGCGTGACATCGTCGAACACCACGACATACCCGCCATTGGTTCCCTCCGGCAACTGAGTCCCGCGCAGCAGCAGGATTTGCGGCAATCCTCCGGGACGCGCCAGTTCGACCTGGGTTTGCCATTCCCTGCGCCCATGTTCGGCAAAGGCCTTGCGTATCTCTTGGCCGAGCGCATTCTGTCGCGCCCAGGCATCGACGACTTCGTTCATCAGCCCGGAAAAATCGTCGTCCAGGATGGTCTGCGCACCTTCGTTGACGGTACGCAGCTTGAAGCGCCGATCGAA
Organism: Propionivibrio sp.; assembly: GCA_029975435.1. Lineage (GTDB taxonomy): Bacteria > Pseudomonadota > Gammaproteobacteria > Burkholderiales > Rhodocyclaceae > Propionivibrio. Next base: position 15,028 of record JARKPC010000246.1, read on the forward strand.
CACCAGAACGCCCGCCGACAGATTGGCCAGGATCGATTCCAGATAGGCGCGCGCCGACTCCACCTCGGCCCGGTGCTTCTCGGTATCGCGCCGTGCTTCATCGAGTTGGCGGGTCATCTGATTGAACGATTGCGTCAGGACTCCCAGTTCATCGCGACTGTAGATGGCCTGGCGCGGGGTAAAATCGCCGGCCGCCACGGCCTGTGTGCCTTCCGCCAGGATGGAAAGCGGCGCCGACAGGCGGCGCGCCAGGACGAACGACATGGCGATCGCGGTAAATAATGCGAGCAGCACGGTCAGCGTCAGCGTCATGGCGTAGATGCGCGTCAGCCCCTGGCGCCCGAGCGACAGTTCCTGATAATCACGATAGACGTCCTGCACGCGCTCGGCATTGAGCGCCAAGGCAGTCGGTACCGGCTGCGTGAGTTGGAGGATGCGCGTTTCCATGCCCAGTCCAGAGGGAATCACCGGAACCAGAACGCGCAACAGGAGTTCCTGCCCGCCGGCGCTTTCGATCTCGCGATAGCCGCGGCCGGCACGCGCCTGCCGCAACTTGTCGGCTGTCGGCGCCGCTGGCAGAAAGGCCGAAAGATCGCTCGTCGCCGTCGCCAGCAACTGGCCCGCCGTCGAAAACAGGGCGATGTACTGCACGCCACTTTGCTCGCGCAAGCGGCTGAGCGCCACGCGCCGTTGCGCCTCAGGCAGATCGCCCAACTCCAGGGCGATCGCCCGCCCCTTTTCTCCCAGGTCGTCAAGCAGCGAATCGAGGGCACTGCGCCCCAGGTTGATGCCCGATTCCAGTGCTTTTTCCACACGCACGTCGAACCAGGTCTCGATGCTCTTGGTCACGAACTGCACCGAAACGGCGTAGATCAGCACCCCGGGAAGAACCGCCATCAGGCCGAAGATCAGCATCAGCCGGAGCTTGAGCCGCGAGCCGAACACCTTGGCCCGATGCTCCTGCCAGAGGAGCCGGACCTGCCACACGATCAGCACGAAAAGCGCCAAAGCAACCACGGCATTCAGTCCGAGCAGCCAGGGGTAATGGCGCGCGAAAAGCGCGGTATTGGCGCTGGCCGAGGCGAGCAGGAACAGCAGGATCCCGCCGAACGACGAGGCGATGATGATCAGTGTCTTCATTGATCGCCGCCGGCGCCGGGCGACACCGCCCCCGAAGGAGAGAAGTTCCACAGTAACCACTCGGATGACTGGGTCCAGTCCCTGTTGGAGAGGGCGCTCACTTGAAAGGTCTTGGGCATCTGCGACGGATCGAGTCGCAGGCGGACGCCGGCCTGGTAAGTCTCGTCTGCACGAATCTCGCCCTTCTCGATGACCTGCCAGTGCCGCATTCGGGCAAGCACGCGCAAGGCTTCGTCCAGGGACGCGAAACTCTGGTGCAGCGCCCCCGACGAAAGGCGGTACTGCCGGGTCAGCGCGTGGTAGGACAACTGGAACAGCTTGCTGAGCCGTACGACCTTTTCGTCGAACCAGTACCAGCGCGAACGGGTCAGCTCGAAATCCGCGGCAAAGTAAAGCACCACCCCTTTGTTCACGGCGTCCTCGAGCCGCGGATTCAGTGTCACCGTAAAATTCGCGGACAAGTCATATCCGTCGTCACTGGCCGTCAGCTGCGCGCTGTTGGCAGTGATGTCGGCGGCATGCACCGAAAACACGGCGCAGATCATCGCCAGGCAAAGCAGGATCGCTTCAATTCTTCTGCAGCAGCGCATAGTAGAAGCCGTCGTGACAGTCCTGGGGCAACCACTGCTCGTCGAGGACGCGTTGCGCATCCGGTCGACGCACAAGGAACGCATCGACCTGCGCCGAGTTTTCCTCGACAAACACCGAACAGGTGGCGTACAACAATTTTCCGCCCGGCTTGAGCGCCGACCACAGCGTATCGAGAATTGCCGCCTGGGTATGCACCAGGCGGCGGATATCGCTCTCGCGCCGCAACACCTTGATGTCGGGGTGCCGTCTTGCGACGCCTGAGGCCGAACACGGCACATCGGCCAGAATGGCGTCGAATGGTTTGCCATCCCACCATCGCCGGACGTCCAGACAATCGGCCACGCGAATTTCAGCCGAAAGACGCAGCCGGCGCAGGTTCTCCTCGATGCGTCCAGTGCGCGTACCATCGATATCCAATGCCAGCAAATCGAGATCCGCCCTCTCCAGCAGGTGTGCCGTTTTCCCGCCGGGCGCAGCGCAGGCGTCAAGAACGCGCGATCCCGGCGCCGGATCGAGCAATTCGGCCGCGCGCTGCGCTCCCGCGTCCTGGACTGAAACGCAGCCCTCGGCAAAACCCGGCAAGAGATCCACCCCGACCGGCTTGTCGAGAATCAGCCCGGCCTGCCCGAACGCTTGCGCGGTTATTCCTGCAGACACTAGGCGTGCCTGGTAGTCCTCGACGGATACACACCGCCGATTGACGCGCAAAGTCATCGGCGGCGGCTGGTTTGCAGCGGCCACGACTTCCTGCCAGCGCTCCGGATAGCCACGACGCAGGCGTGCCAGCCACCACGATGGATGCTGGTAGTGAGCCACATCATCCTTGGCCAGCGCTTGCAACAGGGACTCGCGCCGGCGCAGGAAACTGCGCAAAACCCCGTTCACCACGCCCTTCAAGGCTCCACCCGTGAGCTCTCCGGAGGCAGCAACGGCCTGGTCGACAACCATGGGCGCTGACTCCGGACGTGTATCCAGGCGATACAGCGCCGCCAGCAGGAGAGCTTGCGTCTCGCCGTGGCTCAGGGGCTTGACCATCAGTCGCTCGAGGATGAACTCGCCCCATCCGTACCGGCGCAGAACGCCATAGGCGATGTCCTGCGCAGCCGCCCGCGCGACGGGCATTTCACCGGCCAGCGCCGACAGTGCCTCATTGAGGCTCTTGCCGCCAAACACCGCCCCCAGGACACGTGCTCCCAGCAACAGGCTGTAGCCCATGGAATCCGGAGGCAGCGCACCGCCGGGAGTGTTCTTGGTTTGCTTGTGCGGCATCGCTTCGTCACGTGCCGGCTTGCGGATGCGGACGACTCGTTTGCCGGCGGTGGGTGCCGGAGGCAATGATGTTGAGGTTCTCGAAGACAAGGCCAGAGGGAAAATAATTGTTTGTTTGCCGGAGTTTAGCACGGCTCAAAGCCAGCCAATGCCAAGCCGGGCGCCGGTTACCGGCGAAATCCGAAATCCGCTAGAATTCTGTCGGGGTTTCAGGATATCTTTCGGGAGCGAATCGTGATCGGCAAGACGGTATTGATCACCGGGGCGGCAAAGCGCGTGGGCCGTTCGATCGCCAGGGAATTGCATGACGCCGGAGCCAATGTTGTGATCCACTACCGGGCCGCCACCGAAGCCGCCAATCAACTGGCGGGCGAACTGAATGCTGCCCGTGCGGAATCCGCCCTCTGCCTGCAAGCTGACCTGGTGGACGCCGAAGCCCTGGCATCGCTGGTGAGCCGCACGATCGACCACTTCGGCCGGCTCGACGCCCTGGTCAACAACGCTTCCAGCTTCTTCGCCACCCCCTTGGGCGGCATCGATCAGGCCGCCTGGGACGACCTCGTCGGCAGCAATCTCAAGGCCCCGCTATTCCTGACGCAGGCCGCAGCTCCCCATTTGCGGAAGGCACGCGGGGCCGTCGTAAACATTACCGACATCCATGCCGAGAGGCCGCTTGCGGGGTATCCGCTCTATTGCGCGGCCAAGGCGGGATTGCTCGGCCTGACGCGGGCCCTGGCCATCGAACTCGCCCCCGATGTGCGCGTCAACGCGGTCGCTCCCGGCCCCATCCTGTGGCCCGAGGACAGTGCGTTCGACCCCGAAACACGGGCGCACATCGTGGACCACACCCTGCTCAAGCACGCCGGGAGTCCTCTGGATATTGCACGTGCCGTGCGTTTCCTGTTCAATGACGCTCCTTACATCACGGGCCAGGTCATCAACGTCGATGGCGGACGCACGGCACATCTCTAGCGACCTGCCCCGCTGATTGCATTTCTCCCGTTTTTCCCCCTTTCAACTGCAACAGAGGTCCGGTGGATACATCAAAGAATGTTCAGCGCCTGAAAAGGCGCCTTGAAAGCGATGTCGGCAAGGCCATTGCCGACTACAACATGATCGAGGCCGGTGACACCGTCTTGGTCTGCATCTCCGGCGGCAAGGATTCCTACGCGATGCTGTCGATCCTGATGGCTTTGCAGCAGCGCGCACCCGTCGACTTCCGGTTGATCGCCATGAACCTGGATCAGAAACAGCCGGGGTTTCCCGCGGACGTGCTGCCGAGGTATCTGGCGGGACTGGGGATCGAGTACCGGATCGTCGAGCAGGACACCTATTCGATCGTCAAGGACAAGATTCCCGAGGGGAAAACAACATGTTCCTTGTGTTCGCGCCTGCGGCGCGGCGTCATCTATCGCACCGCCAAGGAACTCGGGGCGAACAAGATCGCGCTCGGCCATCATCGCGACGACATCGTCCATACGCTGTTCCTGAACCTGCTGTTCGGAGGAAAACTCAAAGCCATGCCGCCGAAGCTGGTAACCGACGACGGAGCGCATGTCGTCATCCGGCCGCTGGCCTATTGCAGCGAAAACGACATTGCCCGCTTCGCGCGCGGCATGGAATTTCCGATAATCCCCTGCAATCTGTGCGGTTCGCAGAGCAACCTGCAACGCCAGAAAATCCGGGAAATGATGGCCGATTGGGACAGCCGCTACCCGGGACGTACCGAGTCCGTATTCTCGGCTCTGCAGAATATCGTCCCATCGCACCTGGCCGACAACGCGCTGTACGACTTCAAGGGACTGCACGTCGGAACAGATCTCGAAGACATGGACGGAGGCGATATCGTTTTTGACGATCCGCAGCTCGGCAACGGCATTGCTTTGCAACTTGCTCGCGCTTAGGGCACATTTGTCATGCTTTTGCTATGATCAGCGGGAAAGGCCTTTGTGGGCAGCCTGAGCGAAAAGAAAACCAATACCGGGGAGAAGAGGCTTGGACGAGGCTTTGGATGAATTTTCTTACGGAACCGAGACCACGGTCTCGACCACTGGAATGATGAATGTCGTGACCCCATTGCTATCCGTCCTCACAGCCGGCATTTCCGGCAGCGCCAGATTGCATGAAAAACTCGGCAATACGGAAGCCTTGCGCGCCGTCGATCGATGCATCAAGCGGATCGAGCGCTCCGTCGATGCCTTCGGCGGACGAGTGGTCAGTGCGAGCAGCGAAGAGGTCATGGCGGTTTTCGACACGGTCGATGCCGCGATCCATTCCGCCATCGAAATGCAGCAGCGCGTGGCGGACCTGCCTCCGGTATCCGGCGTGAAGACAGCCATCCGGGTCGGCATCTCCTGCGGCGAAATGGATATATCGGGGAAGTCAATTGAAGAGCAGGCGGCGAGAGAAGCCGCTCTGCTTGCTGGAATAGCCAAGCCTGCACAGATACTGGCCAGCCAAAAAATCCGCGAGTCGATGTCCCCGAGCTTCGCGCCGCAACTCAACGACCTCGGGCCGGCGCTCGGGGCAATGTCCGGCGGTCAGAACACCGTCCTCGAAATCGTGAATCCTTACACTCCGACTGTATCTTCCGAAGCCACGGGAGAAAAGGCCGCGCATAAACCTGATGCGGAGCCGTCCGGGACGGGCTGCCTGCGCTTGCGATACGGAGGCGACACGGTGTTGCTGAACGAGGGCAAGGCCGTCATTCTGATGGGGCGCGATTCCGCGTGCGACCTAGTCATACACGACCGGCGCGCTTCACGCCACCACGCCACGATCGAACGGCGTGGCACCCAGGTGGTCTTGATCGACAAGAGCACCAATGGGACGTATGTGATAAGCGACGGGTTGCCAGAGATCTTCGTGAAGCGCAGCGAATGCATCCTGCGCGGCAAGGGACAGATCCTGTTCGCCGCCTCATCCGCCGACCCGGACGCGGATTGCGCGGAGTTCGAACTGATCTGAAACCCTTGCGCATTTCCCGAAGCAAGGGCAAGCCGAACTGAGACAACTCGACCCTTGCGTTTTGGAGCGCCAGCCCATAAGGAGAACCCCCTGACCGGAAAAATCCGGAAAGGGGGTTCAGGTGATTCGCGCGACTGGCAATTCTTGTGCTATTTGCCACCCTTCAGGCATTCGCTCATGAATTTCTTGCGTTCGTCTCCCTTGAGTTCCTTTTTGCCGGCTTCAGCGTTGCAGATTTTCATCTTGTCCTGTTGCGTGGCGGGCGCCGCCTTGGACCCCAGGCACTCGCTCATGAACTTCTTGCGTTCATCGCCCTTGAGCTCCTTCTTGCCCGCCTCGGCGTTACAGGTCTTCATCTTTTCCTGCTGCGCCACTTGTGCAGGAGACGGGGCCTTCTTCTCCTGATCTGCCGCAAAGGCGCCCCCCGTTGAAAGCGCAAACGCCGCCAAAACAATCATGACCTTCATTGTTATCTCCTTGAACGGATTATGAACCGAGCCATGACTATTACCCACTTCAGATATTTCCGTCAAGAACCGCTTGTTGCTGGCGATTGATGAACTCGCTCATGCTGTCTATGCCGCGCAACTGCAGGATGCAATTGCGTACGGCCGCCTCGAGCAGGACTGCCAGGTTGCGCCCCGGCGCAACATGAAAGCACACCTTGCGCACCGGAATGCCGAGGATTTCCTGGGATTGCGAATCGAGCGGCAGACGCGGCAAGTCTTCGCCGGGCACATTCTTTTGCAGGTGGACGATCAGTTTGAGTTTCATCTTGCGGCGCGCTGCCGTTTCGCCAAAGATCGTGCGGATATTGAGCAATCCGAGGCCGCGGACCTCGAGATAGTCCTTGAGCATCCCCGGGCAACGACCTTCGATGGTCGTCGGAGCCGTCCGCGCCAGTTCGACCACGTCGTCGGCGACCAGTCCGTGGCCGCGGGAAACGAGTTCCAGCGCAAGTTCACTCTTCCCGATTCCAGAATCCCCGGTGATCAGCACCCCCATCCCGAACACATCCATGAATACGCCATGCGCCGAGACCGTATCGGCAAACCGTCGGGCCAGATATAGATGCAGTAGATCAATAACCGCCGAACAGGCTTTCGGACTCCTGAACAGCGGCGTGCGTGTGGCCTCGCAGATCGCCTGCAGCCCTGGCATCGGCTCGAGATCGTCAGCCAGGATCAGCGCCGGAGGTTCACAGGCCATGAGATCCTCGATCTGCCTTTGCCAACGGCTCTGCCCGACGCGTTCCGCCCAGTCCTGCTCGGCCTTCCCGATGACCTGCACGCGGTGGCTGTAGATCAGGTTGAGGTGGCCCACCACATCTGGGCCATAGGTTTCCATATCCTTCAGTTCGACATGGCGCTCGACAGCGACAGCGGCCACCCAGGTAAGTTTGAGTTTCTCGAGATGGTCCTGATAGAGTTGGGTGATGCTCAGCTTGCGCGTCGAAATCATTCTCGTGAGCTTTCAGGAAGCGAATGTCTGGCAAATGGCTTCTGCATCACGCGCCGAGGCAAGCGCCTCGCGGCAGGAGCGGTCAGAAAAACGTTCAGCAAGTTCGGACAGGATTTGCAGGTGCTGCTCCGTCGCCTGCTCGGGCACCAGCAGAACAAAAAGCAGCGAAACCGGTTCGCCATCAGGAGAATCGAAGGGAATGGGCGTCGTCAACCGGATAAATGCGCCACATGCCTCTTTCAGGCCCTTGATGCGTCCATGCGGGATGGCAATGCCACGCCCGAGGCCCGTCGAGCCGAGTTTCTCCCGCGAAAAAAGGCTGTCGAATACGGCGCTGCGGGCAACTCCCTGGTTGTTCTCGAAGACAAGTCCGGCATGTTCGAAGACACGCTTCTTGCTGCTCGCCTCAAGATCGAGAACGATGTTTTCGGGGGGTAATAACTGGGAGATCTGGCTCATAAAGGTGCTATCAATGAGTCCGGAAGACAGTTCAATGAAGGTAATCGGATTGGGAAGGCGGGTCTGGCCGATTACGACTGCCAAACCCGCCACTCGGGGAAAGCTACTCGGTAACGCTTTGGCTGATCTTCTGTCCGCGATGGTGATCCTGCATCTTTTGCTTGTGCTTCTGGACCTGGCGATCGAGCTTGTCGGCCAGAACATCGACCGCGGCGTAAAGATCTTCGTCAATCGATTCTACGTAAATGTCCTTTCCTGACAGGTGAACGGTCACTTCCGCCTTCTGCTTCAGCTTTTCCACCGACAAGATCACGTTCACATCGATGACATGATCGAAATGACGTGTAACCCGCTCGAGTTTGCCGGTAACGTAATCATGCAGAGCCGGAGTGATTTCGAGATGGTGTCCACTGATTTGCAGGTTCATGGTGTAACTCCTTTCAAGAGGATAGCCGCACAGGCGACTGTCGAAATCCCCCTCGCACGCTCGCTTGAGAGAGATTGGGGGGTAAGGTTGAAGGCTATTGTTCTCATTTTCTGGCAAGACCATCACGGCGGCCCTAGAGGGCCTTACGTAGTTTGACCGGTGGAATGTTGAGTGATTCACGGTACTTGGCAATCGTCCTGCGCGCCACGACGATACCCTGCTGGCCGAGCAACTCCGATATCTGGCTATCCGACAGCGGCTTCCTTGCATCCTCCGCCCCCACCAGTTGCTTGATCAGCGCCCGGATGGCGGTGGCGGAGCAGGCCCCGCCCGCTTCCGTGGCGACGTGACTGCCAAAGAAGTACTTGAGTTCGAAGATGCCACGCGGCGTTGCCATGTATTTCTGCGTTGTAACCCGTGATACCGTCGATTCGTGCAAGCCGAGGATATCGGCAATCTCGCGCAGCACCAGTGGCCGCATGGCGACCTCGCCGTGATCGAAGAACTGGCGCTGGCGGTCGACGATAGATTGCGCCACTCGCAGGATCGTGTCAAAGCGTTGTTGCACGTTCTTGATCAGCCAACGAGCTTCCTGCAACTGACCGGCCAGGCCCGACCCGCGCTGTCTGGACAATATCTGGGCATACAGGCTGTTGATGCGCAGACGCGGATAGGCATCGGAGTTGACGTTGACGACCCACTGGCCGCGGATCTTGCGCACCACGACATCGGGCGTGATGTAACGCGCATCCAGCGCCGCGTACTTGGCACCCGGACGGGGATTCAGGCTGCGGATCAGGAACTGCGCCTCGCGCAATTGTTCGTCGTCGCACTCGGCAAGTTTCTTGAGCTTCAGGAAATCGCGGCCGGCCAGCAGATCCAGATGATGGCGCACGATGCGCAGCGCGAGCACCTGCGTTTCGTCAGCAGGAAGCGCTTCCAGTTGCAGGGCCAGGCATTCCTGGGCATTGCGTGCTCCCACCCCGGTCGGATCGAAATGCTGCAGATGCCGCAAGGCAATCTGCAGCTCTTCCGGTTCGATTTCCAGCTCGGGAGGCAGCGACTCCGCGAGATCCTCGAGCGACTGTGTCAGATAGCCATCGTCATCCAGCGCATCGATCAGGCACTGCACCAGCGTGCGATCGCGCGCCGGCAGACTCATCAGGCCCAACTGCCAGGAGAGGTGTTCGCGCAGGGAAGTGGTTGCCGCCTGAACGTCCTGATAGTCGTTGTCATCGTCGTCAAAAGAACCGGACGAACTGGCGTAGGTAGTGCCGTCCCCATCGCTGTCGCCCAGCCAGCTTTCCTCATCGCTCGAAGACGCGCTCGCCGCTGCTTCGGCCTCGGCCGGCTGCGTCTCCGATTCACCCGGGGCTGCCGCGTCCTGACCGGCAACAGGCGACGGCGAGGCATATTCGTCATCTTCCCGCTCAAGCAGAGGATTTTCCTGCAGATATTTTTCCAGCTCCTGTTCAAGCTCGAGTGTCGACAACTGCAACAACCGGATCGATTGCTGCAGTTGCGGCGTCAACGCCAGATGCTGCGATAGCTTGAGCTGGAGGGATGGTTTCATTTACGGGACTGAACGGCTGCCAGAGAAGGATGGATCACACCGTTTCATTCTGAAAAAACTCGAAGAAACAAGCAGCGGTTGCGTCACAGGCGGAAATTCTCGCCGAGATAGACCTTTCGTACGCTTTCATTATAAATGATTTCATCCGGCCGGCCAGCCGCCAGGACGCTACCCTCATTGAGAATGTAGGCGTGGTCGCAGATACCCAGCGTCTCGCGAACGTTGTGGTCGGTGATCAGAACTCCGATGTTGCGCTCCTTTAGAAAACGGATGATCTTCTGGATATCCAGCACGGCGATCGGGTCAACCCCGGCGAAAGGCTCGTCGAGCAGGATGAAACGCGGGTCGGTCGACAGCGCCCGGGCGATTTCCACCCGCCGCCGTTCCCCACCGGAAAGCGATGCTGCCGAACTGTTGCGGATGTGGCTGATATGCAGTTCATCCAGCAGTTGTTCGGCTCGCTGATCGACCTCGTCCGCAGGCAGATTGCGCAGTTCGAGCACCGCCTTGATGTTCTCGATGACCGTCAGCTTGCGGAAGACCGAGGCTTCCTGAGGAAGATAGGAAACGCCGAGCTTGGCGCGCTGGTGAATGGGCAGATGGGTTATCTTTCTGTCATCGAGATAGACATCGCCGCCATCACAAGCCACCAGGCCGACCACCATGTAAAAACAGGTGGTCTTGCCGGCACCATTCGGCCCCAGCAACCCGACCACTTCCCCGCTGCCGACTTCGACGGAGACATCCTGGACCACCGTGCGCTTCTTGTAGCGCTTCTTGAGGTTGTGCGTGGTGAGCTTGCTGCTCAGGCTGAGATTGGTTTCGGACATTGCTTAATCGTCTTCGTGGCCGCCGCGCAACACGCGGCGGATGGTTTCTCCGGAAAAGCCCCGGCGCATCAGAAAGCCTGCCTGCCGCGCCCGCTCGGCGGGATCGGCCGCAGCGCCGCTGTCGCCATACTTGCGTTGCCAGACCTGTCTGGCACGCGACAATTCATTTTCTACGTTGGCCAGCGCTTCATCGACCAGTTCAGCACCGATTCCGCTGGAACGCAGTTCTTGGCCGAGCCGCGCATTTCCGTAACGCGCACTGCGTGCATTCAAGCGCATTTCCACATATCGCTCGTCGGAAAGCAAGCGGCGCTCGCTCAGATCATCGAGCAAGGCATCGAGTTCTTCGGCCGATTCCGCATGCACGGCCAGCTTCCGCGCGAGCTCTGCCCGAGCGTGCTCGCGCCGGGCCAGGAGCCGCAATGCTCTCTCGCGCAACGTCAGGGGCATTCCCGCGGCTTAGTCGGAACTGCTCCGCGCTTGCGGCGAGGGAACATTCACCGCCGCCCGGATTTTCGCCTCGATTTCCTCGCCAATCTGTGGATTGGCCCTGAGGAATTCGCGGGCGTTATCCTTGCCCTGGCCGATCTTCTCGCCGTTGTAGGCGTACCAAGAGCCGGATTTTTCGACCAGCTTGTGCGCCACACCGAGCTCGATGATCTCACCTTCACGCGAGATGCCTTCTCCGTACAGGATGTCGAAAATGGCTTCGCGGAAAGGCGGCGACACCTTGTTCTTGACCACCTTCACCTTGGTTTCGTTGCCGATCACCTCGTCGCCCTTCTTGATCCCGCCGATGCGGCGGATGTCGAGGCGCACCGAGGCATAGAACTTCAACGCATTGCCGCCAGTGGTCGTTTCCGGGCTGCCGAACATCACGCCGATCTTCATGCGGATCTGGTTGATGAAGATGACCAACGTATTGGTTCTGTTGATGTTGGCCGTCAGCTTGCGCAGCGCCTGGCTCATCAGGCGGGCATGCAGGCCGGGCAGCGAATCGCCCATCTCTCCCTCGATTTCGGCCTTGGGCACCAGAGCAGCGACGGAGTCGATGACCACCACATCGACACTCCCCGAACGGACCAGCATGTCGGCAATTTCAAGCGCTTGTTCGCCGGTATCGGGTTGCGAGATGAGCAGTTCGTCCAGATTGACGCCAAGCTTCTGCGCGTAGGACGGATCCAGGGCATGCTCGGCGTCGATGAAAGCCGCTGTACCGCCCATTTTCTGCATCTGGGCGACGACCTGCAGGGTCAGCGTGGTCTTGCCGGACGATTCCGGTCCGTAGATTTCGACGACGCGGCCGCGCGGCAGACCGCCCACGCCAAGCGCGATATCCAGGCCGAGCGAGCCGGTGGACACGACCTGAATGTCGCTTACCACGCTGCCCTCGCCCATCTTCATGATGGACCCTTTGCCGAACTGCTTTTCGATCTGGGCCAATGCGGCGGCCAATGCTTTTGCCTTGTTGTCGTCCATTGCGCTTCCTTTTTGAAATTGCGGGGGATTATCTCACGTTCGACGATCTGCCATCAGCAGAAGCATGACGCCGAATACTGTGATTATATACAGCTATCCAGGAATAACGTAATACCGCAGCGGTCACTCCCATCGCCTGAGGCGGCTCAGGCGAAAATCCCGCCCGGCGATTGCCTGATCTGTTCGAGCAACCCCGCCAACGCATGCGCCACCGATCGTGCCCGGACCTCCTCCCGGTTGCCCGCGAAATGGCTGGTTCCGGCTGCGACACGGCCGTCCCGGCAGGCCCAGGCAAAACAGACGGTCCCCACCGGCTTCTGAACCGACCCGCCGCTTGGCCCGGCGATTCCGGTGATGGCCACCGCCCAGTCGGCATGGCTGTGGCGCAGAGCGCCCTCGGCCATGGCCACTGCAACGGGCTGGCTGACGGCACCGTGCGCAACCAGCGTATCCGCGGGGACGCCGAGCATTTCCTGTTTGGCCTCGTTGGAATACGTGACGAACCCGCGGTCAAACCACTCCGAGCTTCCGGCAATTGCCGTCAGGCACTGGGCCACCCAGCCGCCGGTGCAGGACTCGGCGGTGACCAGCTTTTGCCGCCCTTCGAGCAGCAATGCGCCGAGTTGCCCCGCCAGCGCTTCCAGCAGATGTTGATCGGGATATTTCATGTAGCGAACCGCGACCAGGCATGCTGCGCCAATACGAGCACCAGCACCGTGTACGCGCCGGCGACGAGATCGTCGGCCATGACCCCGAAGCCGTTCTTGACCTTTTCGTCGAAAAACCGGGCCGGTTGCGGTTTGACGATATCGAAGAAGCGGAACACCAGAAAAGCCAGCGCCTGCCACACTCCACCGCCAGGACAGAAGAATAGAACCAGCCAGAACGGAACGATCTCGTCCCACACGATGCTCCCGTGGTCTGTCACGCCGAGATCCTGCCCCGTGCGTTGCACGGCGGCGATGCCAATAACGTAGCAAAGCAGCAGGAAAGCCAGCAACTCCGTTCCACCCATCCAGCCTTGCAGCAGCGGATAGGTTGCCCACGCAAAAAGCGTCCCGGCCGTTCCCGGCGCGAACGGCGACAGGCCGCTGCCGAATCCGCAGGCCACCAGATGTGCCGGATGCGCGAAAAGAAAGCGCAGCGAAGGCGCCTTACTGGGTTTGATCCTGGCCAAAGTGATCGAACCCCTTCCTGCCAACCGGCATCGGCTGCCCATCCTCGGCGATCAGACGGACCTCGCCCTTGCCCTTGGCCTCGACCATCCGGCCGATGCGCCACAAGGGAAGATCGAGTTCGGTCGCCAGTCCGGCCAATGCGCTACGCTTGTCGAGCGTCGCCGTGAACACCAGTTCATAGTCGTCACCGCCGGCCAGCTGGCATTGACGCGCCAGCGGGATATCGACTCCTTTCGGCAGGCTTGGAAGTTGTACGACGAAGACCTCCGCGTCAACCGCAGACCGCTCGACGATGTGGCCGAGGTCGGCCAGCAGGCCGTCGGAAACATCGATCGCCGAGCGCGCCAGCTTGCGCTGCTGCAGCGCCAAGCCCAGTTCGACACGCGGCAAGGGTTTCTGCAGGGCGCCAACGCAAAGCGAGGCAAGCTCGCTCGGCAGGGCGGTTCGTTCCTGCAGGTGGGCTAGGCCGAGCGCGGCCAGACCGGGACGCCCGGAAACCCAGATGTCGTCGCCGGGTTGCGCGCCGTCGCGACGCAGCGCGCCACCCGATGGCACTTCGCCGAGCGCGGTGACGCACAGGTTGAGCGGCCCGCGCGTCGTATCGCCTCCGATCAAGTCGACCGCATAACGCCTGGCACACGAAAAAAAACCTTCCGCAAACGCGCCGATCCAGTCTTCGTCCGCCGCTGGCAGGCTTCCCGCAAGCAGCGCCCAGCGTGGACGCGCGCCCATTGCCGCCAGATCGGACACGTTCACTGCGAGCGTCTTCCAGCCAAGCTGAAAGGGATCGGTGTCGGGAAGGAAATGTGTTCCCGATACCAGCATGTCGGTCGTAATCGCCAACTGCATCCCCGGCGTCGGTTCCAGCAGCGCGCAATCGTCTCCGGGACCAAGCACGGCTTGCGGCGTCGAGCGGGCGAAATAGCGGTCGATCAGATCGAATTCGGAGGGCATGTGAACTCGGTTAAACGCGCAGTCCGCAGAAGGCACGGAAAAATGCAATAGACATGATTCTCTCCGTACTCCGCGTGCACTCTGTGGCTAACTTCCTTTTCTTGTGGCGCGCTTGGCTTCGACCTCGGCCGGGCGGAGCCTGGCTGCCATCTTATCGAGAACGCCATTGACATACTTGTGCCCGTCCGTGCCGCCAAACCCCTTGGCCAGTTCAATGGCTTCGTTGATGATGACGCGGTAAGGAGTCTGCGGACAATTGACCAGTTCGTAGGCGCCGGCCAGCAGGACGCTGGACTCGATCGGCGACAACTCGGCGAAAGGCCGGTCCAGATAGGCCTGGAGCTGTTCCTGCAACCCGACCTGTTGGGCCAGCACGCCGCGCAGCAATCCCACGAAAAATTCGCGATCGGCCTTGTCGAATCCGTCGCTGTCTGCCAGATGCGCCTCGATGGCCGCCTCGTCATTGCCTCCGACGCGCCATTGGTAGAGCCCCTGCAAGGCGAACTCGCGAGCGCGGCGGCGCGGCGACTTGGCGGGTTTTTTTGCCGCAGGCTTGGCGGCCGCTGTATCTTGCGCCTTGCTCATTGCGGGCGCTCTCCGATAGCGCGCAGCAAGTTGGCCATCTCGACGGCGGCCTGGGCACAGTCGGCCCCCTTCTGCTGCATTCTGGCCAGGGCCTGATCGTCGTCCTCGCAGGTCAGGATGCCGTTGGCCACGGGGATTCCGGCATCCAGCTGCACTTCCATGACGGCGCGGCAGGAATCGTTGGAAACCACCTCGAAGTGATAGGTCTCGCCGCGGATGACGGCCCCCAGGGCGATCAGCGCGTCGAAGCGATCGCTTTGCGCCAGATTCTGCAGCACCAGCGGGATTTCCAGAGCACCGGGAACCGTGGCGATCTCGATGTCGCTCTCGCTCACACCGAGCCGACGGAGTTCCGCCGTGCACGCCGAGAGCAGGCCTTCGCCGATATCCTGGTTGAAGCGGCTCATGACGATGCCGACGCACAACCCATGACCATCGAGATCGGATTCGTATTCGTGGATGTTTTCAAAACGTGACATGGAAGAAGTATCCGGAGAGTAGAGTTATTCGAGTTCGGCAGCCGATGCGACGTAGCCGGTGACTTCCAGATCAAACCCGGTCACGCTGGGCATGCGCCTCGGACTGGCCAGCAGCTTCATCTTCCGAACGCCGAGATCACGCAGGATCTGGGCACCAATGCCATAGATGCGCGGGTCCCATTTCGCGGCCTGCCGCTGCGACGCAGCCTGATCGGGGAGTGCGGCGAGGATGTCCTGGCCGCTTTCCGGACGATGCAACAGCACGATCACTCCGGACTCGGCCTGAGCCAGAACGCGTAAGGATTGATCCAGCGAAAAGCTGTGGCGACCGCTCCCGGAATCGAGGAAATCGAGCACGGAAAGCGGCTCATGCACGCGCACCAAGGTCTCACGCTCCGGCGCAATTTCGCCCCGGGTGAGAGCCAGATGGACTTCGCCAGTCGTCAGGTCGGTAAATGCATGCAGCGCAAATTCGCCATAAACGGTCTTGACGTTCTTGGTGTAGCTGCGTTCGACCAGCGCCTCATGTCGACTGCGGTAATGGATGAGATCCGCGATGGTACCGATCTTCAGCCCGTGTTCCCGGGCGAATTCGATCAGGTCGGGCAGACGCGCCATCGTGCCGTCGCCCTTGAGAATCTCGCAGATCACCGACGAAGGCTCCAGCCCGGCCAGTTGCGCCAGATCGCATCCGGCTTCGGTATGGCCGGCGCGCACCAGCACGCCGCCGGGCCTGGCGGTGATCGGGAAAATATGACCCGGCTGGACGATGTCCTCCGGCCGCGCATTGCGCGCCACGGCAACCTGCACCGTACGTGCGCGATCCTGCGCCGAAATGCCCGTCGTCACGCCCTCCGCCGCCTCGATCGAGACAGTGAACGCGGTACTGTAGGGACTCTTGTTGTCGCGCGCCATCGGGGTCAGACCCAGCTGCCGCGAGCGGGCCTCGGTAATCGTCAGGCAAACCAGACCGCGGGCGTGCGTGACCATGAAGTTGATGGCTTCCGGCGTGACGTGCTCGGCGGCGAGAACCAGATCGCCCTCGTTCTCACGATCTTCCTCGTCGACCAGAATCACCATGCGCCCGGCGCGCATCTCGGTAATGATCTCTTCGATCGGCGCGATTGCGCTGGATTTGCTGGCCGGCGACATCACAGTCCCTCCCCCGCTTCAGGATTCAGCATGCGCTCGACGTAGCGCGCGATGAGGTCGATTTCCAGGTTGACCTTGCCGCCGACCTTCAGACCGCCAAGCGTTGTGGCTTGCAGAGTATGCGGAATCAGATTGATGGAAAAGCAGGCGCCCTCGACCGAATTGGTCGTCAGGCTGACACCGTTGACGGTGATCGACCCCTTGCGGGCGATATACCTGGACAGGGATTCCGGAGCGCGAATTTCGAGCAGCCGGTTGTCTCCCACCGGGTCGAAGCGGATGACCTCGCCAACGCCATCGACGTGCCCCGACACGAGGTGTCCGCCAAGCCGGTCGGCCAGCCTGAGGGCTTTTTCCAGATTGATCGGTCCCGGCGCGTCAAGGCCGATTGTGCAGGACAGCGTTTCGGGCGAAACGTCGACGCAAAAATCGTTGCCTTGCCTATCCACCACGGTCAGGCAAACCCCGTTGCAGGCGATCGAATCGCCCTGGCTCACGTCATCGAGGCCGAGACTGCCCGCCTCGACGGTCAAGCGCACCGTCGGCGTGCCATCGTTGCGCGGAGCCAATTTAGTGATATGCCCGACAGCGGCAATGATTCCGGAGAACATATTGAGGATCAATCAGATGGGAAAGAAGGAGGGGGAAGATTTTACCACGGACCTGCACGCGCTCCCGATTCTTGCTCCATGCGCGACAATCCGGCACTGCCCGTCCCGACGGCGAATTCTTGGGCACCCTGTGTCTGATCAGGCCGACACCCCGAAGTTCACGCCAACTCGCCTCTGTTGTTCACCACGACGACGGGAATGCTCCGCTGGCTGCGCACGATGTCCTGGACGACCGACCGGCCAAAAAGCCCTGCCCATCGCTCCTTTTTCCGCGGCAACACGATTTCGTCGCACTCGAGCTCTTCCGCCGTGTCCAGGATCGAAAACACCACGTCCCCTTGTTTGAACAAACCTCGGCACGACACGCCCCCGCTCTCCAGCAGCCGGACTGCTTCATCGATGCACGATTGCGCCTTGCGCGACTGGAATTGCCCGATCTCCTGCTGTGTCCGGAATTGCATGACCTGCCACTGGTTGACCGGCTCACCGACACTCAGCACCACGGCCTCGGGCGACAGTCCGGCCGCTTGGAGCCGCAAGGCGTACTTGACGGCCCACAGCGAGTTCTCGCTGCCATTGACGGGGATCAGAAGGCGCATGCCGGATGCCGGGAACGGCCCCCCAAGGTGAATTCCCTGACCGGCAACCGCTTTCGAGTGATCCGGTTTCGCGCTGATCGACCACGCAGGCGCATACCCACCTCACACGCCGACGTAATAAAGAAGCAAGTAGCCGAACAGCATCAGCATGACCCACAGCGACATGCTGCCCGTTGGCCAGGAACGAATCAGCAGGCCATCGGGAAGGCGATGCCGGGTTATCAGACTGGCGGCCGAATTGAAGTTCGCCGACAACACGTCACCGACGCTCGCTGCTGCAGACCTCCAGACGATCAGGGCCACTCGCGAAAATCCTGCCCCCAGCCTCCGCCATAGCCAGTCGACGTCCAGGTTGATCGCACGCAAATCCGGCAGGTAGGCCCGATTCCTCACCAAAACGGCAAACACCAGCCCGGAGAACACCAGCAACTGCATCTGGGCAAGCACGTGCGAGGCCGAATAGGGTTGGTAGGCCACCGAGTAAGGCAGCAGTGCGTAAAGGTACGCCGGAGCCACGCCGATCCCGACACACAGGATCGCGGAGATGCCCATGGCTACCAGCATGTTGATCGGGGCCTCCTCGCAGCGCTTGCCGGAATCCTTGGCGAAGAAGGTCGAGAAAGGAACCCTGATGTCGGGATGAAACATGCATGCGGCGGCAAACATCAGGCTTCCCCAGGCGAGCACGTACCCCCCCTGGCCGGCGGCCGACATGATCATCGACTTGCTGACAAAGCCGCAGAACAACGGCAAGCCGGAAATCGACGCCGCGCCGAAGATGCAGAATACGGTTGTCACTGGCATGGATTTGTACAATCCCCCGAGTTCGGACGCCTTCACCGTCCCGACTCGGTACAGCACCGCCCCCATCGACATGAAGAGCAACGACTTGTAGAGGATATGAGTGACGGCATGGGCCGCGGTCCCGTTCAACGCCATTTCGGTACCGATACCGATGCCGACCACCATGAAACCGAGCTGGTTGTTCAGGCTGTAGGCAAGAACACGACGCAGGTCGTTCTCGATCACGGCGAAGAAGATCGGGAACACCGCCATCGCGACGCCGATGGGGATCAGCAGATCCGTGCCGGCAAAACCGCGCGCCAGCGCATAGACAGCGAGTTTGGTGGTGAACGCGGAAAGGAACACCGCGCCGACCTCGGACGCTTCCGGATACGCGTCCGGAAGCCACGTATGCAGCAGGGGGAATGCGCATTTGATGCCGAAGGCAATGAAGATCAGCCATCCACCCGGAGCATCCAGCCCGATGTGGCCGAATGCCAGGGAGCCCGTCGCATTCAACTGGATCAACGCACCGAAGAACAGCAGCATGCCCGAGGCAATCTGCACGATCAGATAGCGCATGCCGGCGCGATAGGCATTCTTGCCCGACCCCGCCCAGACCAGCAGCACGGACGTCACCGCCGTCAGTTCCCAGCACAGGAACAGGGTCATCAGATCGCCGGCAAAGACGGCGCCGATCGCGCTGCCGGCATACGCCATCCCGGCCGTAGCCTGCAACGGCGTACGGACATGCAGCGAATAGATCGAGGAGATCAGCGCGGCAACCATGAAGATCCAGGAGAACACCATGCTCCAGCTATCGACACGCAGGGTCACCAGACGCTGCCCCAGGAAGCTGACGACGCCGTGCTCTCCAGGAGAGAGGACCGACAGGTGAGCCAGCCCCAGCACCGGCAGGGCAATCAGGAAAAAGGACCGCACCCTGCCGCGCAGCAGCGGAACCAGGAGGCTGCCCAGAGCCAGCGCCAATCCTGGAGTCAGTTCAGCAATCGTCATAATAATCCTCGGGCCGGGACACGACGCGGCGCAGCAGCTTCGCTGCCAGAACCAGGACCACACAGGCGAGCAGGGAGAAAAAGCCATGGAAGCCGAACCAGTGCTCGGCCGCCGTTTCCACATGCTTTTCGATCAGCAACTCCAGCCCCAGCAGCAGGGCGCATAAAACCCATATGGCATAATATATCTTCCGGACGTTTTCCGGCCGATCGAGCCAGCGCACGGGTTCGTTCCGGACCGGGCGTTCCTGCGACGCGTTCATATCGCCCCTCCTGTGCCGATCCGTTGCGCCAGACCGATGAGAACATCCGGAAAAAGCGACGCGACAAGCGTTCCCGCGGCGGTAATGCAGATGGCAATGACAATGGGAAGCGGCGCCTCCCCATGATGGCCGTCGTGACCGTGATGATCGTCGTGCCGTGGCGGGCGGAAGAACGCGCGATGCACGATCGGCAGCAGATACGCGGCGTTCAATAGCGTGCTCAGCATAAAGACGGCAGCAACCGACAGCATGCCCGCGGAGAACGCACCGGACATGATGTACCACTTGCTGACGAAGCCGATGAACGGGGGAATCCCGATGATCGACAGCGCGCCGATGGTAAAGGCCGTCATGGTCCAGGGCATGCGGCGTCCGATTCCGTCGAACTGGCTGATCTCGGTTTTATGGGCAGCGGTATAGATGGCTCCGGCGGCAAAGAACAGGGTGATCTTGCCCAGGGCGTGCGAGACGATATGCAGGGCCGCGCCGACCGTCGATAAGGGGGCGAGCACCGCAGCGGCGAGGACGATGTAGGACAGCTGGCTGACCGTCGAATAGGCGAGGCGTCGCTTGAAATTGTCGGCATTGAGCGCCACCACCGAGGCGGCGAGGATGGTGAATCCGGCAATGGCGATCAACCACTGGGTCGTGCCGGCCAGGATGCTGCTGCCGAAGACGTATACGACCACCTTGACCACCGAAAACACCCCGGCCTTGACCACCGCCACCGCATGCAGCAGGGCGGAAACAGGCGTTGGCGCGACCATGGCCGCCGGAAGCCAACGATGGAACGGCATCAGCGCCGCCTTGCCGATGCCGAACATGAACAGCGCCAGGAGCACCGTTACCGATACCGGGGCAAGCCCCGCAGGAAGGATTCCACCCGGACGAAAATCGACGGTTCCGGCCACATGCCAGGTGTAGATGATGGCCGGCAACAGGAAGAGCATCGACGTGCCCATCAGGATGCCCAGATAGACCCGGCCGCCATGTTTGGCCTTGTCCGTCCCGGCGTGCGTCACCAGCGGATAGGTGATCAGCGTCAGGATTTCGTAGAACAGGAACAGCGTCAGCAGATTGGCGGAAAAGGCGATACCCAGGGCGGCGGCAATCGACAGCGCAAAGCAGACATAGAATCGGGTCTGGTTCTTCTCGTTGTTCCCGCGCATGTAGCCGATCGAATAGATCGAGTTGACGATCCACAGCCCGGAGGCCACCAGACCGAAGAGCATTCCCAGCGGCTCGACACGGAAGGCCACCGGCAGACCGGGCAGCGGCTCGACCAGCGAAACCAGCGGAGTGCTGCCCGCCAATACCGGGGCCACCAACTGGACGACACAGGCGAACACCGCCACGGCCGTGACCAGGGTCACGCCTTCCCGCACGTTCGGCGAACGATTGGCCACGACGATCCCCAAAGCGCCGACTATCGGCAGGACGAGCGCGGCAAGAATCAGTTCTTCCACGTTCATTGGTGGCTATGCACGAGTTGTTGGGCCGCCTCGATCGCCGACCCGACCGTGAAAGACGTATCGATGCCGAACCACAGCGTGGCGCCAACCAACAGCCAGGCCGGAATCAGCAGGAACAGAGACGCCTCGCCGAAGGCCTCCCGCCCGGCTGGTGGCGCGCGGAAATAGGCGGCCTCGACGAAACGCCAGACATAAGCGACGGCAAGCAGCGAACTGAACAGAATGGCGCCGACCAGCCACCACTGGCCTTTGTCGACGGCCGCGAGAACCAGATACCATTTGCTGATGAATCCGGCCGTGCCGGGAACGCCGATCAGGCTCAAGCCCCCGATGACAATGCCGAAGCACGTCCATGGCATCGATTTGGCGAGCCCGGCGATCCGGTCGAAACCGGGAGCCGGCGGTGCCGCCTGGCGCGTGGTCAATCGAGCGACGATCGCACCAATGAGCAGGAAGATAGCGCCCTTGGCCACCCCATGGTTGAACAAGTGCATGATCGAAGCGGCAACCCCGTCGACAGAGTCGAAAGACAACCCCAGCGTGATATAGCCGATCTGCCCGATGCTCGAGTAAGCGAACAGGCGCTTCAGGTTGTCCTGGAAAATGGCGATGAAATTGGCGAAGAACATGGCGAACAGAGACAGCACCAGCATCATCTTGGGCAGCGGCAGTTTCTCGAAGAGAAACGCGTCGCCGAAAACGGTGAAATAGAAACGAATCAGGGCGTACAGGGCAACCTTGGTGGCCGTAGCAGCGAGAAAGGCCGACACCGACGACGGCGCGTAGGTATAGGCATTCGGGAGCCACTGATGCAGCGGAGCCAGCGCCACCTTCAGGGATACTCCCACGGTGATGAAGGCCAACGCGGCCAGGCCGGGTCGCGAATTCTCTATCCTCGCAACGCGATCGACCATGTCGGCCAGATTGAGCGTGCCGGTCATCAGATACAGAAACCCGATGCCGATCACAATGAATGTGGCACCGATGCTTCCCATGATCAGGTATTGATACGCCGCCGTCAGCGCGCGACGATCCCGCCCCATGGCAATCAGCACATACGTCGACAGCGAGGAAATCTCCAGGAAGACGAACAGGTTGAACGCGTCCCCGGTAATCGACATTCCCAGCAGGCCGGTCAGGCACAACCCCAGCATGGCATAGAACAGATAATGCGATTCCTGCGGAATTTCGCGCTCGATGCTGGCCCGGCTGTAGGGCAGCACGATGGCGGCCATGCCCGACACCAGGACGAGCATGAAACTGTTCAGCCGGTCAAGACGGTACTCGATTCCCCACGGCGGCTCCCAGTTGCCGATCGGATACGACACCGGTCCGGAAAGATCAACCTGCAGCCACAGGGCAATGGCGATGGCAAAGGCCGTCCAGGCGGCGGCGGTGACGATCAAGAACGCCAGTCCGGCACGACGCGACAACACGGCCAGCGGCGCGGAAATCAAAGGCAACACGACCTGCAATGCAGGAAGATGCTGGGCGAGGCTCATGAACGAGCCTCCTTCGCCTCTTCGGCTTCAACACCACGGTCCCGCTCCAGGATTTCATCCTCCTCGATGCTGCCGTAGGCCTCCCGAATCCTGACCGCCAGCGCCAGGCCAAGCGCCAACGTGGCCACCCCGACCACGATGGCGGTCAGGATCAGTACGTGCGGCAGAGGATTTGAATAGACGGTGTACTGCGGCGAAATGATCGGAGCCGTTCCCCCGATCAGCTTGCCAGGAGTGATATAGAGCAGGTACACCGAGGTCTGGAAAAGCGACAGGCCGATCAGCTTCTTGATCAGGTTGCCGCGGGCAATGATGATGAACAGGCCGGCAACCATCAGGAACACGGTAATGATGTTGGAGAAATGCGCCAGCACGGCTAGTCCTCCGAATTGCCGCGCGACGTGAACATGTAGAAGATCTTCAGCATCACGCCGCAGACCGTCGTCGCCACGCCCACTTCGACCCAGAAGATTCCACGGTGCTGTCCATGCACGGGGTCGTGGCCGAGCACCGAATAATCGAGATAATGCCCACCGAGCAGCAACCCGGCCAATCCGACTCCGGCGTAGATGAGCACGCCGGCAGCCACCATGGTCTCGACCACGCTATCCGGCACCAGACGCCGCGTGGCGGTCACTCCGTAGATCAGCGCATAGAAGACAATTCCCGCCGCAACAATGACACCCGCCTGAAACCCCCCCCCAGGACCGAAATCTCCGTGAAACTGCACATAGAGCGCGAAGAGCAGTATGGAAGGAATCATCAACCGCCCGATCACGCGCAACACGAGGTCATTTCTCATGCGTCTCCACTCGCTTTCTCCGACCCCTGCTTGCGTCGACGCAGCAATGCGATGACCCCAGCCCCCGCCGTGAATACGACTGTGGTTTCGCCCAAGGTATCGTAGCCTCGAAAACTGGCCAGGACTGCCGTAACCACATTTGGCACCTCAACTTCGTTCTTCATGTAGCGCGGCACGACATTCTTGTGAATCGGTGCGTCCGGATCACCGAAATCCGGCAAGCCCAACGCGCCGTAGACCAGCAGCGCGCCGGTAGCAACCGAGACGGCCAGTGGCAGCCAGGGCTTGTGGGCGGGTTTCGCTTCAAGGCTTTTGCACAAATGCAGCGCACCCAGCAGAAGAACGGTCGAAATACCCGCACCGACAGCAGCCTCTGTCATGGCGACATCGACGGCATCAAGTGCAACCAATACGGTAGCCATGAGAAAACTGTAAGCACCGGAGAGCACGATCACGGAGAACAGATTGCGCGTAACCACGATCGCCAGCACGGAAATCGCCATGAGCGCCAGCAACAGGTTGATCGTCAGGGTTTCGATGGCGGCACCTCTTTCTTGGAACCCCTCGGCCCGAGCAGCGGCTTCAGGCCACTCATCAGCGCGGCCTTGGCCAGCGCATGGCTTGACGTCGGACTGGCGAGGAGAATCAGCAACCCCATGATGGCCAGCTTCGCTGTTACCAAGGTCAGCCCGGCGTGCAGTATCAAGCCGATCAGCATCAACCCGGCACCAAGAGTCTCCGTCACACTGGCCGCCTGCATGCGCGTATAGAAATCGGGCATGCGAATCAGGCCGATACTGCCCACGAGGCAAAAGAAGGCACCACCAGCCAGGAATACACCGCTCAGGATATCAATCAGCATGTTCATGCTTACGCATCCTCCACATTCTCGGCGGATTTGTTGACCAGCCGGCCAAGGTGGATGAATTTCAGCACGGCAATGATCCCGATGACATTCAGCAGACCATATGTCAGGGCCAGGTCGAGAAACTCGGGACGCTCGTTGAGAAATCCGAGCAGCGCCAGCAGCAACATGGCGCAGGTACCGATGGTGCTGGCCGCCTGCAACCGGTCGAAAACACTCGGCCCGTACGCTGCCCGCGCCAAGGCGAGAGCAACGGTGACAAGAAGAGCCAGTGTCGCGGCGGTAAGCATGGCTACACCACCTCCAGTTCGGCGCAGCGCCGGTCCATTTCGCTGCCGGCCAGCGACAGCGCACCTTCTTCGGTCAGCGCATGCACCAAGAACCGCCCGTGTTCGGCTTCCACGCTTATCGTTCCCGGAGTCAGCGTGATCGAGTTGGCGTGGATCACCAGCCCGAGGTCGGTTTTCTGCAACGGGGCGAACTCGACCAGTGTGGGCGAAATCGGCAGATGCGGATTCAGGATGCGCTTGGAGACATCCCATGCAGCCAAGACTGTTTCCTTTATCAGCCAGGGATAGTAGGCGACAAGTTTCACCCAGTTGAGCTCGAGAGCATCGGTCTCCTCGGCGATGGCGTTGAGCCTTCTGGTAAACAGCTTGATGGCGATCGCGCAGCAGAAGCCCGCGGCCAGCAGGAACGGGACGAACATTCCCGACAGCAGCAGCCAGATCGAATAAAGGGCAAGGGCGGAGGCCAGGGTGCGAATCATGGATTGGATATTAGGAGGTACCCGACGCGCTGAAAATTGGGCCCCGCCCGTAAGGGAAACCCTTACGTTTCAATCCGGCAACCTGGCGCCGGCACTCGCCGCATGCGGGCGGGCAGGCCCTCCCTGCCCGCGGCTTCCGATCGAGTAACCATCAACCCTCTGATCTTATGCACAACCACCAATCAGTCACGGACAACTCATGGGGACAAACGGAATCACCGCCGCCCCCCCTGTTCATATCGCGCCGGCGATTGACTCGATCGCCATGCAATGTCAGGGCTCAGGCGGTTTGAACGGCGGATTCCCCGAGCGTCGCTTCCATTCATCGATCACGGTCCCCTCCCACATCCTGACACCGGTGCCATACGCGGCACGCCCCACCATGTGGGCGGCGACAGGAGCCGTGGCAAAAAAGAACACGATGGTCAGCAAAACGGGCGCCACCACGGACAATTCCGCAAAATGCGTCGCTGCCGCCAGAACGACACAACTCACTCCGACCGTTCCCACTTTCGACGCGGCATGCATCCGCGTGAAAAGATCGGGCATTCGCACTATCCCGATCGCAGCAATCAGCATGGCGAGACAGCCGGTCACCATGAACAACGCCGTCAGCATCTCGATCAACGCCGTCCCCTTCGGTGAATGTACAGGGCAATTGCCACCGTACCAATGAATGAAATGATGGCGATCGCGATCGCCGCGGTGAGATACACATGCTCATCCGTCCGGATGGCGTGAATCGTCAAAAGACCGACCACCAGGGTGGAGAAAAGATCAAGCGCGATCGTCCGGTCCTGAGGCGACGGTCCCTGCCAGAGGCGGTAGAACGTCAGGCACATCGCCAGCCCCAGGATGTACAGGCATACCGTTGAGGCCAACTCGATCACTGGATTCATCGCATCATCTCCAGCAGTTTCTTTTCCAGACCTTCCTTGATCTCCCGTCGCAACTCATCCGGATCATCGATATACATCGCATGGATATAAAGGGTCTTCCGATCCTCGGAAACGTCGAGGCTGAGCGTGCCCGGTGTCAGGGTTATGACGTTCGCCAGGAGCGTTATCTCGGCATCACTTTTCGCTTCCAGGGGAAAGGCGATGACCCCGGGCTTCATGTAATGGGTCGGCGTAAGGATGTCATAGGCCACACGCCAAGTGGAGACTGCAAGCTCCCTGAGGAAAACCAGGGCAAACTCGACAGTCTGCCGAACTTTCCTGAAATAGGACTTTTCGGAGGCTTGGGTGGCCATCATGCCCAGAACCAGGTACCCGAGGACGAAGCCGGTGATCAGGCTGAACTGGCTGATTTCTCCCGAAAGCAGCGCCCAGAGCAGGGCCAGAATGATATTGGAAAGAAAGAGCTTCATGGCCGGACCGCCCCTGCAAGCACGGCACGAATATATTCATCGGGATTGAGCAACTGCCCCGCCGCTCGCTCGGACAGCCCGAACAAAGGCTCCGCGCAAATCCCGATCAGGACGGTGCATAGCGCCAGGGCCATGATCGGACCGAACAGGCAGACGCGGTCCCGGACGCTCCATGGAACCTTCGCCATGGCCTCACCGCTCGCGGGGGGCATTGGTTTCCAGAACACTTCATTCCAGATCTTGGTCATCGAGTACAAGGTCAGAAAACCCACGACGAGGGCCGTTATCGCGACAACCCAGGAAAACTCGCGGAACGAGGCAACGATCAGCATCAGCTTGGCGAAGAATCCGGACAAAGGCGGCAGCCCCGCTAGCGACATGGCCGGGATCAGAAAAAACAGCGCCAGCCAGGGCATGGTTCGGACGAACCCTCCCAGAGCAATGAGTTCATTCGTTCCCGTCCGGAACGCAATGACGCCGGCCACCAGGAAAAGGTTGGTTTTGACGATCACGTGATGAACGATATAGAAGACCGAACCGGCCAACGCCAGAGGGGTGAGCAGGCCCAACCCCATGATCATGTAACCCACCTGGCTGACGATGTGAAAGGACAGAATTCTGCGCATTTCCGTCTGCGCAGCCGCGCCGAGCACTCCCGTCAGCATCGTCAGCCCGGCCCCGACGAGGAGAATCAAGTGCGTAAACGCCGCATCCGTCACAAACACCAGGGTGAAGAGTCGAATCAGGGCATACACGCCGACCTTGGTGAGCAATCCGGCAAAAATCGCCGAAACCGGAGTCGGCGGCGTATGGTAGGACGCCGGTAGCCAGAAGAACAATGGAAACGCCGCCGATTTGATTCCGAAAGCGACCATGAACAGCAGGCTGACGGTCGTCAGCATGCCCTGGTTCCCTGCCGACCGCACGATCGTGGCCAGATGCGCCATGTTCAGGGTGCCGGTCATCCCGTACAGGACGCCCAGGGCCGCCAGAAAGAACGCCGTGGAGAGAACGTTCAGCGCCACATATTTGATTCCGCCTTCGAGTTGTGCCCGCTCGCTGCCGAGCGACATCAGCGCAAAGGACGACATGAGCATGACCTCGAACCAGACGTACAGATTGAACAGGTCGCCGGTCAGGAAGCTGCCGTTCACCCCCATCAGCAGCGTATGGTAGAAAAAATAGAAGCCGAACTTCGGCCTGTGCCGGTCCATCGCCGCCAGGCTGAAAACAGCCACCGCCGCACCCATCAGCCCGGAGAGCACAAGCATAATGGCGCTCAGCCGGTCTACGACCAGACTGATTCCGAAAGGCGCAGGCCAGCTTCCCGACTGCATGACCTGAATACCGTCGTTATCCACGACATACAGAAGACAGGCACTGACGACCAGGTTCAGGCTGCACCCCGCAACGGCCAGGAAACGCTGGACTCCGACAGCCCGGCGTCCCAGCAGGCTAAGGGTCGCGCACAGCAGCGGAATCAGCAGAGGTGCCGGTAGCAGCAGATTCACTGGTCGGTACTCCGCATTTTTTCCAGATCGTCCGTTCCTTCCACCTCATGTGCAGACAGGAACAGGACCAGTACGAATGCCGTCAGTCCGAAGCCGATAACGATTGCCGTGAGGATCAAGGCCTGCGGAAGCGGATCGACGATGGGAACGACAGGGATCGTCACGCCCTCAGGAACAATCGGCGCCCGTTGCGTCGAAAGCCCGGCCGCCGTGAAGATGAGCAGATTGGCGCCGTGCCCGATGAGCCCCAGTCCAATGATGAATTTTGCGATGTTCCGGCACATCATCAGATAGAGACCGGCGGCGTACAACACGCCGATCACCAGCGAAAGAAAAACCTCGGTCATGACGGCGACTTCCTGAAATTCGAGATGCTGAGCAGAATCGCCAGCGTGACCCCGAGAACGACCAGATAGACGCCGATATCGAAAATGAGCGGTGTTCCTATCAACAGCTGCCAGTCGGAGGTGATGCGGAGCGTGGCCCAATGCGATGAAAAATAGGGCTGCCCGTCCAGCATGGTGAAGACGCTACTCCCCAAGGCGATCAACAAGCCTGTTCCGATCAGCGTCAGACTATCGACGTTCATCAGCCTTTTCGTGCTCGGCACATCAAAAGCCAACTGGTTCAGAATGAAGGCGCTGGCGGCGGCCAGTCCTCCAACAAAACCGCCACCCGGCTCGTTATGGCCACGCAGCAGGAGATAGATCGAGAACATCATGATGACCGGGAACAGATAGCGCGTGGCCTTGCGCAGAATGAGCGACCCCATCAGGACCTCCTTTTTGCCGCCATACGCAGTTTCAGCAAGGCCACGGCACTGGCACCCGCGATCGCCAGTACCGTGATCTCGCCCAGCGTATCCAACGCCCGGAAATCGACAAGAATGACGTTGACGATGTTCCGGCCATGACCGAGCAGGACGCTGGTTTCCGCGAAATAGTGCGCGATGGAGGGCGCCAACTGGACATCGTTGGCCATCAGCGTCATCAGCGTCATCGCCAATCCACCCAGGATTGCCACCACCGCATCCCGGAATCGCCCGACCCAACGTTTCCGGTCATGGAAAGAGGGCAGATTCAGGAAGGCGGAAACCAGCAGGACGGCACCGAGCGCCTCGACGACAAGCTGCGTCATGGCCAGATCGGGAGCGCCATGAAGGACGTAGATCAGCGACACGCAGAACCCGACCACGCCGAGCGCCGCGACGGCACTGATGCGCGAAGTCGCAATCATCGATCCGATCGCACCCAGCATGATCAGGAGGCCGAGAATCAGGGACGGCAGCGTCAGAGGTGTATTCCTGTTCAGGATCGGCAATTCGCCCGACCTCAGGACGCTCAGGCCGAACAGGCCGACCATGGCCAGCACGATGATGGCCACATACCGCCGCAACGAGCCGCTTTGCAGCACGCGCGTCTGCCACACGGCAAGAAGATTGAGCCCCTTCAGTTTTGCCACATACACGCGATCCGGCCCGAAATTCGCCAGCGGTTTCATGGCGCTGCCGATGCGGACCCAGTGCCCCGTCGCGAAAACCGCAGCGACCCCCAGCATGAGGGTCAGCGCGCTGGCCACCGACTCCGGCGTGATTCCGTGCCAGGCTTGGAGATCGACTTCCGATACCAGGCCGCCCTGGATCGCGGCCGCCGCCGAGGCGGCCAGGGCTCCCGCGAAAGCCTGCGGAAAGAAGCCGCCGGCAAGGCAGGCCAGGCCGAGGATCACCGGCCCCGCAAGCATGGCGGGAGGCGCCTCGTGTGGCGTCCCCGAAGAATCCGAGGAACCCGGAAGAAACGGTTTGATTCCGACCTGAAACGCCACCACAACGAACAGCAGGCTGGCCGCCACGGCCGGAATGAACACCAGGAACCGATCGAGCACGCTGGCATAGACGAGTTCCTTGGCAACGAATCCGAAGGACAAAGGCAGGCCCGCCATGGAGACTGCTGCCACGACAGAACAGGCTCCGGCAACCGGCATGAACCGGAGCAACCCTCCCAGCCGGCGCACGTCGGCTTCTCCGGTTTCATGGGTGATTATCCCGGCCACCAGGAAGAGCGACGCTTTGTAGCAGGCATGCGCCATCAGGAAGACGACGGCCGCCTGCACCGCGCGCTCTGAACCGATGCCGAGCAGCATGACCATGAAACCCAGCGCCGCCACCGTCGTATAGGCCAGAAGCCGTTTCAGATAGACCTGCGCCGAAGCCATCAGCGCACCGGTCAGCAGCGTCAGGACACCAACCGCCGTCAGCCAACCGATCCATGCTTCCGTTCCGCCCAGGACCGGATTCAGCCGGGCCAGAAGGTATACCCCGGCCTTGACCATCGTGGACGAGTGCAGATAAGCGCTGGCCGGAGTGGGAGCCTGCATGGCATTGGGCAGCCAGAAATGGAACGGGGTTTGCGCCGACTTGCTGAACGCCCCCACGAGAATCAGGCCGAGAATCACCGGGTAATCGGCGTGCCCGGCCAGCGCCCGGTCGGCCCGCAGGATTTCGCTCAGGGAGAAACTGCCCGCCGCCGTTCCGAGGAGAAGCACCCCCGCGAGCAGAAACAACCCACCCAGTCCCGTGACCAGCAAGGCCTGCAACGCGGCTTTCCGGGACTCTTCCTTCTCATGATCGAAGCCGATCAGGAGATACGAGGTAAAGCTGGTCAGCTCCCAGAAGATGAACAGCAGGACAAGGTTGTCCGCCAGGACGACGCCCAGCATGGAGGCCATGAACATCAGCGTGGCCGACACGAACTGGTGCTGACGCGGATTGCCGTGCAGATACGCGGAGGTGTAGAGGATGACCAGGGCACCGATGGCGCTGATCAGGAGAGCGAACAAAAGCGAGAGTCCGTCGAGGCGAAAGCCGAGTTCCAGGTGAATTTCGGGAAGCCACGACGACTGGGAGACCAGCACCTCGCCGGACGCCACCCGGGGAAAACTCGTGGCAAACCAGACCGTCAGGGCGAGAGGAACCACGGCCGCAACCAGGGAGGAGCGCTCGCCCAGAAAACGATGCAACAATGGCAATAGCGCCGCCGCAACGAATCCGCTCATCACCGCGTAGAGCATCGTCTCTCCGGTTCAAAGATAGCATCCTGAAGCGTCCGTCCGCCCATCTCTGGACACCAATCGTAGCACATTGTTCCGTTCGCCGACGCCGGATCTGCAGGAAAGTCGATCGATCACGCACGTTTCATCAGCAACATCGAGCACGGTCTTTTCCGATCAGAAAATCGTCGGGCAGTCATTGACAAGCTCGCGCACAAAACTTAGCGTTCCGGACAGTCGATGCATCGCACCCTTTCGCACAAATTCTTCAACCACGCTAAACAATGGGGACCGCTTCAGGCCATGCTGTAACATGAAGACCTGCTGGACTTTTCTCATGGCTGCAATCGCCACGCCCCCTGCCGGAAGAACCTTGACCTCCACGATGACTACGCCCCCCGCCAAGCCCGCCGCCAGCGAACAGCGTCGCGCGCGCTGCCGCAAGAACGACGCATGGAGGGCGCAATGCTGAAGCCGTTGCGCCCGAACAGTCTCGATATCCTGATTCTGTTGTTGGGCTACATCGTCCTCGACTGGGCAAGCTACATCAGCCCGTTGCACGGACTCAGCATCACGCCGTGGAATCCCGCTCCGGCCCTCGGCCTTCTTTATCTCCTGCACTTCGGCAAATACGCCGCGGCGCCCCTCGCGCTGGCCATACTCATCGCGGACGCCTGGGTCCGCAATCTGCCTCTCGCGTTTTCCGTTTCCCTCGTGCTGTCGGTCTTGCTGACTCTCGGTTACTGGGCCATTGCCGAGGTGCTGCGGCGCCGCCTTTCCAGCTGCCGCATATTTAACGATCGCCGCGGGCTATTCTCGTGGGCATTCATCGTCGTCATCGGCACGATGCTCAACAGCCTGCTGTTCGTCGCCGCCCTGGCCTTGGGCCAGCTGATTCCCATCGAAACCGTCGCCGAGTCCTTCGTCCACTACTGGGTCAGAGACGGCGTGGGCGTCCTCGTATCGATGCCCCTGCTGTGGATGCTGCTTGATGAGCGCGGGCGCTCCCAATTGCGGGCCATCGCCATGACACGCGACGCACCGGCACATCTGGCGCTGACGCTCGCCGCGCTGTGGGTTGCCTTTGGAGTCGGCGCCGCTGCCGATTTCAAGTATTTCTATGCCTTGTTCCTGCCGATCATGTGGGCTGCCGCCCGGCACGGCCTCGCCGGAGCCGTGTTCAGCGTGGCCATCGTCCAGGTGGGAATTATCTGTTCGGCACAGTTTCTCGAAATTTCCGCCATAACGGCGTTCGAGATTCAGGCGCTCGCCGCGGTACTCTGCCTGTTCGGCTTCTTCATCGGTGTCGTGGTCGACGAAAAGCAGCGCGTCAGTGCCGAATTGAGACAGACGCTCCGCCTTGCCGCCGCGGGCGAAATGGCCGGAGCGTTGGCTCATGAACTCAACCAGCCGCTAACCGCCCTGTCGGCCTATGGAACGGCGTGCGAGCAGTTGCTGGAACAGGGTGAAACCGGCGACAAGCTGCGTGAAACCATTCAACGCATGGTCTCCGAATCGTTCCGCGCCGCCGAGGTGGTGCGCCGTCTGCGCGACTTCTTCCGGACGGGTGCGACCCGGCTCGAACTCGTCGAACTTTCCAACCTGCTGGCCGAAAACGCCAAATCACTGAGTGGCAAGGCCCGGCAACATGGCATCGAGTTGATCGTCGAGCCGGCCCCCCAATGCACTCTGATGGCTGACCGTCTGCAACTGGAGGTCGTGCTGCGCAATCTCCTGACCAACGCGTTCGACGCCGTGGCGGGACAACCGCCAGAGCAAAGAAAGGTGCGTGTTTCGGCATTTCCCGAAGGCGCCGGGCGCATCTGCGTGCGCATTGAAGACAGCGGCCCCGGGCTTTCCGGGGCGGCAGCGGCAAAGCTGTTCAAGGCCTTCCAGTCGTCCAAATCCAACGGCATGGGACTGGGCCTGGTGATCAGCCGCGCCATCGCCGAAGCCCATGGAGGACATCTGATGGCCGAAGTCGCGGACCACGGGGTGTTCAATCTGGTTTTGCCTACAGAAGGAAAATAACGCAATGCCACCCGGCGGATACACGGTATTCATTGTCGAAGACGACCAGTCGGTGCGCGATGCGCTCGGCCTGCTGCTCGGACTGAAAGGCTACCCGGTAGCCATGTTCGCCGACGCCGAAAGCCTGCTCAGCGCATACCAGCCATCATGGCGTGGCTGCCTGCTCATCGATATCCGCATGCCCGGCATGGATGGCTTGGCGCTGCAGAAGCGCCTGCTCGAAATGGGCTCGGTTCTTCCCGCCGTGGTCATGACCGGACACGGCGACGTCAGTTCGGCCCGCGAGGCATTCCGCGCCAATGCCGTCGATTTTCTGGAGAAACCGATCGATCACGGGCGGCTCATCGGAGCCATCGAGGAAGCCTTCTCCCGGCAAGCGGCCACTGGCGCCAGGGAACGCCAGCAGAGTGAATTCAATGCCCTCCTGCAAGGGCTGACCCCACGCGAACGCGAAGTCATGGACCTCGTGGTCGGCGGCAAGCACAATCGCGAAATCGCCGAAATGCTCGGCATCAGCGCCCGTACCGTCGAAGTACACAAGGCCCGCATGATGACAAAACTCGGCGTCGCCGGCGTCCCCGACCTCGTGCGGCTCAGCCTTTCAGGGCAGGATGCCGGCCCGGCACCGGTTGCCCGCTGAGCCGGCCCGGACGCCCGGACTTATCCCTGGCCATTGCCCAGCAAGCGGGCAACGCCGCAGACCAGCGCGCGGATCGAGGCCGTGACGATGTTGGCATCCATCCCCACCCCGTAGCATTCGCGCTCGCCCCCCGCCAGCATGACCTCCATGAAGGCGCAGGCCTTGGCATCCTCCCCCTTGCCCATCGAACGCTCTTCGTAGCTGCGCACCTGCACGGCAACGCCGGCGGTACCCAGGGCATGCACGGCCGCATCGATCGGCCCGTTGCCCTTGCCGGTCAGAACATACTTTTCGCCATTCTTCTGCACGGTCAGGCGAATCCCCTGTGCGCTGCCATCCTCAAACAGGTGATGCTCGACATACGCGATCGGCGTTTCGTTTTCGAGATAGGTGCGCGAGAACAACGCCCAGATATCCGCGGCTTCCATTTCGCCGCCGTGCGTATCGGTGTAACGCTGCACTTCGCCGGAAAACTCGACCTGCAGCCGGCGCGGCATGACCACGCCGTACTCGGTTTCCAGCAGGTACGCGATGCCGCCCTTGCCCGACTGGCTGTTGATGCGGATCACCGACTCGTAGCTGCGCCCGAGATCCGCCGGATCGATCGGCAGGTACGGCAGATTCCACTGCTCTTCCGGACGCTGGCGCGCGAACCCCTTCTTGATCGCGTCCTGGTGTGACCCGGAAAAGGCGGTGAATACCAGATCGCCGACGTAGGGATGGCGCGGATGGATCGGGAGCTGCGTGCAGTGTTCGTAGTCGCGCGCCACGGCGTTGATGTCGGAAAAGTCCAGGTTCGGCGACACGCCCTGTGTGTACATGTTGAGCGCCACCGTGACGAGGTCGACGTTGCCGGTGCGCTCGCCGTTGCCGAACAGGCAGCCCTCGACGCGGTCGGCGCCGGCCATCAGCCCGAGCTCTGCGGCGGCGACGGCCGTGCCGCGGTCATTGTGTGGATGCAGGCTGATGAGGATGCTGTCGCGCCTGGCGAGATGGCGGTGCATCCATTCGATCTGGTCGGCGTAGATGTTCGGCGTGGCCACTTCCACCGTCGTCGGCAAATTGAGAATGATCTTGTTGTCCGGCGTGGCTCCCCAGGCCTCGGTCACGGCGTTGCAGACCTCCAGCGCGAAATCGAGCTCGGTGGCGGTGAAGGTCTCCGGACTGTACTCGAGCACCCATTCCGTCTCCGGATTCTCCTGACAGAGCTGCCTGACGAGCTTGACGGCGGAAACCGCCATGTTCACCACCTCGGCTTTGTCCATTCCGAAAACGATTTCTCGGAACGGACGCGACGTCGCGTTGTAGATATGCACGATAGCCCGTCGCGCCCCCTTGAGCGACTCGAAGGTGCGCCTGATCAGCGGTTCGCGGGCAGGAGCAAGCACTTCGATCGTCACGTCGTCGGGAATGTGCTTCTCCTCGATCAGCTTGCGCACGAAGTCGAAATCGGTTTGCGACGCCGACGGGAAGGACACTTCGATTTCCTTCACGCCGATGGCGCACAGGCGCTTGAACATGCGCATCTTGCGCTCGGCGTTCATCGGCTCGAAGAGGGCCTGGTTGCCGTCGCGCAGGTCGGTGCTCATCCAGATCGGCGCCTTGGTAATGGTGCGGCTCGGCCATTGGCGATCGTCGAGCTTGACCGGGGGGAAGGCCGTGTATTTGGTGGCGGGGGCTTGCAGCATCATGGACGACTCCTTGGATTGACCGGGTGGACGCGTTGTAATGGTGAAATGATATCCAAAAGATGACGACAGGCGATTGCGTTTTTAACTCAATAGCCGTCGTTTAAAGCAATAATCAACAAGTTTTTCGTGATATCGTGGCAGTTAATTACAATTGTTGTTTTGGATGGGCAATTTAATGGATATCGATCGCTACGACCGGCAGATCCTGCAGATCCTCCAGGAAGACGGTCGCATCAGCAACCAGGACCTGGCCGACCGCATCGGACTTTCCCCGTCGCCCTGCCTGCGCCGGCTGCGCGCGCTGGAAGACGCCGGGATCGTGACCGGCTACCGCGCCCTGCTCAACGCCAAGGCGCTCGGCTATTCCCTGATGGCACTGATCTACATCTCGATGGACATGCACACTCCCGAACGCTTCGAGAACTTCGAACAACAAATCCGGCAGATTTCCGAAGTGCTCGAATGCCTGTTGATCACCGGACAGGATGCCGATTACCAGATCAAGGTGGTGGTCAAGGACATGGATGCGTTCCAGGAGTTGCTGCTCAACCGCATCACGCGCATCCAGGGCGTCACGGGCGTACATTCCAGCTTTGTCCTGCGCAAGGTCATCGACAAGACCGCCGTGCCGGTGTGACCGGTGAATTCAACAGGGAAGAAGAACTTGCAGATCGAGCAGACTGAAGCCGTCGTCATCGGCGCCGGGGTGATCGGCCTGGCCTGTGCACGCGCCCTGGCCGGCCGCGGGATTGAAACGCTCATCGTGGAGCGGCATGAGGACTTCGGGCAGGAAACCAGTTCGCGCAACAGCGAGGTCATTCATGCCGGACTCTACTACCCCTCCGGCACGCTGAAAGCGCGTTTCTGTGTCCAAGGCAACCGGGAACTCTACGCCTACTGCGCCGAGCGCGGCATTGCGCACGAGCGCTGCGGCAAACTCATCGTCGCCACGCACGAAGCGCAGGTCGCCCAACTGCGGAAATTGCAGGAACAGGCCATGCACAATGGCGTCGACGATACGCGCATGCTCGACCGGCACGAGGCAGAAGCGCTGGAACCGTCTCTGCACTGCGTCGCCGCGCTGCATTCGCCGTCCACCGGCATCATCGATTCGCATGCCTTGATGCTCTCCTTGCTGGGAGATGCCGAAGCGCGTGGCGCCGTGTTTTCGCCGCGTTCCACGGTGTACGCGATCGAAGCCCGGGAAGGGGCGATCCGGCTGGAAGTCACCAGCGGAGGAGCAGAAGTGCAGCTCGAAGCGGGCCTGGTCATCAATGCTGCCGGCCTCTCGGCGCCTGCCCTGGCCCATACCATCCGGGATTACCCGCCATCGCTCATTCCCTCCGCTTTTCTTGCCAAGGGCAACTATTACGCTCTGGCGGGACGATCTCCTTTCGCGCATCTCGTCTATCCCGTGCCCGAAGAGGGCGGGCTGGGCGTGCACCTGACGCTCGATCTCGGCGGCCAGGCCCGCTTCGGCCCGGACGTGGAGTGGATCGACCGCATCGACTATTCCGTTAATCCGCGCCGCGCCGACCGTTTCTACGCCGAAGTGAGGAAGTACTGGCCCGAGCTTCCGGACGGTTCGCTGATGCCGGCCTACAGCGGCATCCGCCCGAAGATCAGCGGCCCCGGCGCCCCGGCTGCGGATTTTCTGATCCAGGGACCGGAAGCCCATGGTATCGCCGGTCTGGTCAACCTGTTCGGCATCGAATCACCCGGCCTCACCGCATGCCTCCCGATCGCCGAACACGCGTGCCGGCTGCTGACGCCTTGAGCGGATGTCCGGCCGTCGCCCGTCAATCCCCGATGCGCAACTGGGCCGGATCGAGCAGGCAGTAGCGCGCGCAACGCCCTTCCTTGCGATTGCCTTCGTCGCTGACCAGAACGATCTTCGGCAGTCCGTCGACAACGGCGGGACAGACGCCTTCCGCATGGGCGAGATCGGTCACACCGGGCGCCGTGACGGGTCGCGCCGCATCGGCAGGGTTGCCGCTCCAGAACCACAGCCGGAAACCCGCTGCCGCGCCGGAAACGGGGCCACTGATTACCAGATGCCCCTTGAGACACGGTACGCGGGACATGCCGCGAATGCCCTGTCCTTGCAAGTCCAGGGTAATCAACGCCTTGGCAATCCGCGGCACTTCGCCTGCCTCGAAGACGCCACGGGGATTTTCAAGGCTTGCGACGATCGCCCGGCCGTCGATCAGCGGGCTGCGGAAGCCGAGCAGCAAATGCAGCCCGTCCGCCGTGAAATCCAGGGCTTCGACGTTGAGCCCTCCCCCACCCTTGACGTCGGTGATGGCAGCCGAGGCGGCGAGCACCGGATGCGCCGACAGCAGCGCGTCTTTCAGGCCACGGACGGATCGCGGCTCGACCACACGTTCCGCATCGATGCGAAAGCGGACCAGTTTCTCGCGCGACTTCTTGCGCTCGCCCCGTCCGTCCAGAGACTGCGACGTCACGGCATAGATCTCGCCTGAGTCCGCCTGCGCCAGCCCCTCCAGATCGTCGAGCTGCCAAAAGCTGTCGTTTAAATCAAAAAAGCCCGCCTCCAATGGCGTTCGGCCAACGACGCTGCCATCAGACCCGAGCGAAAAAAGGCAAAACGGATGCTCCTTTTCGTCCTCGACGACGAGGAAGCGGCCATCGGGCAGTTGCACGACAGCCGACGGCTCATAGATCCCCGCGAGGGGCAGAAAACCGGGCGATACCGAGCGCATGCAATCTCCAGGAATCAGGCCGGACGGTTGCTTCCGGCCACCATCTTGAATTCGAACAACCGGCACTCGATGGCGCCGTTGTACAGCGGCGTCTTCTTGCTCGGCGTCAGGCGCATCAGCTTGGGCAGGCGCAGGTCGGCAGTCAGCAGGTAGCAGTTCCACCCCGCGAACTTGCGCTTCAGCGCACTGCCCAGCTGCGGGTAAAACGCTGCCAGTTCTTCCTGCTCGGACAGGCGCTCGCCGTAGGGCGGGTTGGCAATCAGGATGCCGGAGGGGGCCGGCGCATCGATTTCCAGGATATCGCCGGAACTCAGGGTCACCGCGGGCAGGAGCCCGGCGCGATCGAGGTTGGCCAGCGCGGCGCGCACGGCCACCGGCGAGATGTCGCTGCCGTAGATCTGCGCATGCTGCGCCGGCTTCTCCGCATCCTGTGCGGCATCGAGCAGGTCTTTCCAGGTTTCCAGCCGGAAATTTCTCAGGCGCTGAAAGCCGAAGCTGCGCCCGCCCGCGCCCGGAGCAATATTCAGCGCCATCTGCGCAGCCTCGGACAGGAAGGTGCCGCTGCCGCACATCGGGTCGAGCAGCGGCGTACCCGGCTGCCAGCCGGACAGGCGCAGGATGCCGGCCGCCACGTTCTCCTTGAGCGGCGCCTCGACGGTCTTCTGGCGCAGACCGCGCTGGTAGAGCGGCGCGCCGGAAGTGTCGATGTACAGCGTGCATTCGTCAGCCGTCAGGAAACCGTGGATGCGCACCTCCGGTTCGCGGGTATCCACGTTCGGACGCGCCCCCTTGTCGGCGCGGAAGCGGTCGCACACCGCGTCCTTGATGCGCAGGGTGATGAACTCCAGGCTCTTGAGCGGACTCTTTACGGCCACCACGTCGACCCGGATCGTCTGCTTGGCGGCAAACCATTTCGCCCACGGCGTATCGAGAGCCAGCTTGTAGATATCGTCCTCCCGGACGTACTTGCCATTGGCCACGCGCCAGAGAACCCGCGTGGCGATGCGCGAGCGCAGGTTGATGGCGTAGCAGGCCGGCCAGTCGGCAACGAAATGCACACCGCCGGGAATCGCCTTCAGGTCGGCAACGCCGGCGGCGGCGATGTCTTCGACCAGCAGGGGCTCGAGGCCGCGCGGGCAGGTGGCGAAAAATTTTTCCACTTGGATTCCTAGAAAGGTTTGAGGACGACAAGGACAACCACGATCACCAGCAGGAGTGTCGGCGCTTCGTTGAACCAGCGGAACCAGACATGGCTGCGCGCATTGGTTCCGCTGTGGAAATCGCGCAAAAGTCTCCTGCAGTAATGGTTATAGCCGAAGAGCAAGGCGACTGCCGTCAGCTTGGCGTGCAGCCACGGTCCGCTGATGCCGACGACCAGCCACAACCACAGGCCCGACAGCAAGACCAGGTAGCCGATCGGCGTCATGAAGCGATAGAGCTTGCCCGCCATGAGCAGCAGCCGGTCGCGCTCCGCGGTGCTGCCCGCCGGCACCATGGCCAGGTTGACAAAGATGCGCGGCAGATAGAACAGCCCGGCAAACCAGCTCACCACGAGGATGATGTGCAGCGCTTTGACTTCAAGATAGGCCATGCTTCGTCCTTTCCCGCCAGGCGGCATCGATGCCGTCGACGATCCGTGGATGGCGCAAGGTGGCCTGGAGTTCCCGGTGCAGGCGCCGATTGTCCAGCCGGCGCGACTCGCTCATGAACGAGAGCTGAACCGGAGAGATCGTCTTTTCCGCCTCGCTGCGCGAAATGCGCGGCGGTCGCGCCAGCCCGAAGCGATCGGCCACCCGGTCGAAGTACTCGCCCATCTTCATGTGCGAATCGTCGCAGGCGTTGTAGACCCGGTTGGGGCGTCCCCGGCGCAGGGCCGCGCAAGCCAGCATGGCCAGGTCGTCGGCATGAATGTGGTTGGTGAACACGTCGTCCTCGGCGCACAGGACAGGCGTGCCCTTTTGCAACCGCTCGAGGGGAAGCCGATCCGCAGCATAGATGCCAGGCGCGCGCAGGATGCTGACACACACCCCGGAACGAGTGCCAAAGCGGCGCAAGCGGCGCTCGGCGTCGACGCGCCGGCGGGCACGCGCGGTCACGGGACGCAACGGACGCGTTTCGGGAACGAGTTCGCCGTCGCAATTGCCATAAACGCCGCTGGTGCTGATGTACACAAGGCGCTGTGGTAGACTTTTCCCACGGCATAACGATGCCAGCAGCCGGCGCATGCGGGAATCTTCCGCACCGCGTTCTGGCGGCGGGGCAAAATGCAGGACGATATCGGCCAGGCCGGCCAGACGCTTCAAGGTGGACGGGCGATCGAGATCGGCAACCAGCGGACGCACCCCCTTGCCGCGCCAGAATGGCGCCTGCGACGAATCGCGCAACAGGGCGAAAACCCGGTAGCGGCCAAGCAGATGGGGAAGCGTGCGACGGGCAACGTCGCCGCTCCCGACAATGAGAAGTGTTTGCACGGGCGGATTTTACCGGATTACCCGTTAGCGGAGATTTGATGGCTTTCAAGATAACCGTTCAGCCCAGTCAGCATACCTTCCCGGCCGAACCCGGCGAATCCGTGCTCGACGCCGCGCTGCGGCACGGACTGATGCTGCCCTATGGTTGCCGCGACGGCGCCTGCGGCGCCTGCCGCGGCAAGGTCTTGAGCGGTTCGGTGGATCACGGCAAGGCGCAGGAGTACGCCCTCGGACAGGCCGACCGCGACGCGGGGTTCGCCCTGTTCTGCTGCGCGAAGCCCCAGGAAGACCTGGTGATCGAGGCCCGCGAGATGCGCTCGTCGATGGAAATTCCGGTAAAGACCCTGCCCGCGCGCATCGAGAAAATGGCCCTGGCCGCTCCCGACGTGATGATCCTCGAGCTCAAGCTCCCGGCAAAGGAACGCCTGCAGTTCCTCGCCGGCCAGTACATCGATATCCTGCTCAAGGATGGCCGGCGCCGTACTTTCTCGCTGGCCAATGCCCCACACGATGACACGCGGCTGCAACTGCACATCCGGCGCGTTCCCGGCGGCCAATTCACGCACCACGTATTCACGGCCATGAAGGAACGCGACCTGCTGCGCATCAACGGACCGCACGGCAGCTTCTTCCTGCGCGAAGACTCGGCAAAGCCGATGCTGCTGGTTGCCGGCGGCACCGGCTTCGCCCCGATCAAGGCCGTCATCGAACACGCCATTGCCGAAAACCAGCAGCGTCCGATGACCCTGTATTGGGGCGGACGGCGGCGCGAGGACATCTACCTCTCCGATCTGGCCGAAGGCTGGGCACGCGCGCATTCCCATTTCCGCTTCGTGCCGGTGCTCTCCGAACCATCGCCGGAAGATCGCTGGACCGGGCGAACCGGGTTCGTCCATGCGGCGGCGATGCAGGATTTTCCCGATCTGTCCGGCCATCAGGTGTATGTTTGCGGAGCCCCGGTGATGGTCGCTGCCGCTCGGCGCGATTTTGTCGGACAATGCAGGCTGCCCGAAGACGAATTCATCGCCGATTCCTTCGAGTTTGCCAGCGAAGCCCATAGGGATCCGACTGCCCAACGATAACCGCGTCATC
Source organism: Propionivibrio sp. (assembly GCA_029975435.1). Taxonomy (GTDB): domain Bacteria; phylum Pseudomonadota; class Gammaproteobacteria; order Burkholderiales; family Rhodocyclaceae; genus Propionivibrio. The sequence goes on from JARKPC010000246.1 coordinate 56,827, forward strand.
TACTGCACCCACCGCAGCTATAACAGGTTGAAGCCATGCCCGACGTATTCATTTCCCGCCAGCCCCTGATCAATCGCCAGAATCGGATTCTCGCCAACCGGCTCACGCTGCACCTGCTGAAGGGCGCGACGACGCAGGACGCGGTGGCAACCCTGAGCAATTTGGCCGACTACTGGCCGGCCGATGAGAAGCAGGTCTTCATCAATTGCGGCAAGAAGCCCTGCGATACCGGGCTGCTGCAATGGAGCGTGCCGACGAACACCACCCTCGAGGTGCCGGGCGCGTCGTTTGCCGGCCCCGAAGCAGCCGCCTTCATCGCCGCGCTGCAGGCGACGCAGCCCTCCCTCTGCCTGATGATCGACGAACAGGCAAAAACAGCGCTCTCGTCCGGCGTCACTTTCCGTTTCATGGGTTTGAACGCACAGCGCTTCACCGCCGCCCAGCTCAAGAGCGCGGCCGCGCAGACCCAGCCCTATGGCATTGGCGTCGCGTTCAACGTGTACGACCGGCAAGCCTTCCAGGTCTGCCTGGATGCGGGCGTCAACGCCGCGGCGAGCTGGTTCTTCAAGACCCCATCGAATGCGCCGGCCAAGGCACTCAACCCCGGGCAGGCACAGATCATCCGCGTACTCAACCTGGTGCGCAAGAACGCCGAAGTCAAGGAAATAGAGGCGGCGCTGAAGCAGGACGTCACGCTGTCCTACAAGCTCCTGCGCTACATCAACTCGGCCGGTTTCGGGCTGTCCTGCGAAATCCAGTCGTTCCGCCACGCAGTGACTATTCTCGGCTATGACAAGCTCAACAAATGGCTGTCCCTGCTGCTGGCCACGGCCAGCAAGGATCCGATGGCGCAGGCCCTGATGCATACCGCGCTGTGCCGTGCCCGCCTGATGGAAAATCTCGGCCACGGACTGGTGGACAAGAGCGAATATGACAATCTGTTCATCACCGGCGCTTTCTCGATGCTCGAAGCCTTGCTCGGCGTGACCATGGACAAGGTGCTCGAGACCATGAGCCTGCCCGAATCGATCTGCGACGCGCTGCTGGGTCACGGCGGCGTTTACGGCCCCTTCCTCGATCTGGCCATCGCCTGCGAAGGAGAGGACGGAGAAGCCATCGCCGATCAGGCGGCCATGCTGGGTCTTTCGGCCGATCAGTTCAACCAGGCGCTCATGCAGGCGCTGGTGTTCGCCGACACCATGGAAATCTGACGGCGGAGCATCATGAGCGAACAATGCTATTGGGTACTACGTTGCGACAATCAGTTCTTCATCGTCACCGATGAATCCTGGGGCAAGACCTTTCCGCACGGACAGGCCACCGATTACGGCGACGCCGGATCGCCGCTCCTGATCGGCAAGTGGCAGGGCTTGCCCTGCTACGCCACCGAGATCGAGCGGATTCCCGAACATGTTCCCGGCGAACTGACGCTGCTGCGGCCGCTGTACGGCCTTGGCGGTGCCGAGGCTTTCGCGCTCGCCGGGCGCGCCAGCCAGCTCATGGACTGGCGCCGGAACCACCGCTTCTGCGGGCGCTGCGGCACGCCGACGGAGATGAAGTCCGACGAATTCGCCATGAGCTGCCCGGCCTGCGGCCTGCTGGCCTATCCGCGCATCTCTCCGGCAGTAATGGTCCTGGTCAGTCGCGGCGAGGATCTGCTGCTCGCACGCAGCCCGCATTTCCGCCCCGGCATATTCAGCGCCTTGGCCGGCTTCGTCGAAGCAGGGGAAACAATTGAGCACTGCGCGGTGCGCGAGGTACGCGAGGAAGTCGGCATCGAGATCGCCAACCTGCGCTACTTCCGCAGCCAGCCGTGGCCCTTCCCCGATTCCCTGATGATTGCCTTCTTCGCCGATTACGCCGGCGGCGAGATCACGCCGGACCCCAAGGAAATCGAGGCCGCCGACTGGTTCCCGCGCAGCGCACTCCCACCCCTTCCGGACCAGGCGAGCATTGCCCGCCACCTGATCGACGCGGCGTGCAGGTAGGTCGCTCGGTTCAGAGGTGCCGTTCGATCACCCGCACCAGCGTGGCGACGGCAGGGGCGATGGCTTTCTCGGGCACGGCGGCAAAGCCGAGGTTGAGACCCGCGCGGCTGTTGTGCTTGTCGGCGTAGTACATGGACAGCGGCCGGCAGACGACGCCTTCGGCGAGTGACTGCGCGGCGATCTGAGCATCGTCGACCGGCGCGTTGAAGCGGTAGAGAAGCTGCAGGCCGGCGTGCCCCCCCGACACACTGACTGCATTCCCCAGCCGCGATTCCATCTCCTGTCGCAGGATGTCGCGTCGCTCCTGATAGATGACGCGCATGCGCTTGATGTGCGCGGTGAAATGGCCGTCGTCGATGAACTCCGCCAGCGCCGCCTGTTCGGTCATGCGTCCGCCCCGGTAGAGCTCTGAATTTCCAATGACGAAGGCATCGACCAGGTCTTCCGGAAGGACCATGTAGGCCAGGCGGATGCCTGGGAACATGACCTTGCTCAGCGTGCCCAGGTAGATCACCCGCTGGCGCCGGCACAGTCCGAACAGCGAGGCCACCGGACGTTCGTCGTAGCGCAGTTCGTTGTCGTAGTCATCCTCGATGATCCACGAGCCGGACTGGAAGGCACCTTCCAACAGCTCAAGCCGACGGTCGAGCGACATTACCGTTCCGGTCGGGTACTGGCTGGAGGGGGAGGTGAACACCAGTCGCGGCGGTTGCGCCCAGTCGTCGGCAGTCGGTGCCAGCCCCTTGGCATCGAGCGAAATCGGACTGATTTCCAGGCCCGCCGCGCTGAGCACGTTGCGAGCGCCCCAGTAACCGGGCTCCTCGACCCATACGCGGTCACCCTGATCGGCGAGCATGCGCGCGCACAGGTCCAGCCCCTGATGCGAGCCGTTGATGACCACGATCTGCTTCGGATCGACGACCATCATGCGCGTCACGCGCAGGTAACCCGCCAGCGCCACCTTGAGCGGCCCGTAGCCGAGATGGGTGTAATGCAGCAGGCGCGACTGGCCCGCGTGCAGGTATTTGCCCAGCAACCGGCGCCACAGACTGAACGGAAACTGATCGACATCGGGCACGCCGGGCATGAATGCACCATTCTGGATCACGCTGCTCGCCGCACTGTTCACGATTGAAGTGCCGCGCCGCGACAGCCCTTCCCTCCGGGTACCGATCAAACGCTTCGGCGCCGCCGGCTTGCTGGCCGCGTCGACCACATTGGAGACATAGGTGCCGTCGCCGACCCGCCCTTCCAGGTAGCCCTCGACAAGCAACTGCTCGTAGGCGCGTACCACGGTATTGCGCCCCAGGTCGAGTTCTTCGGCGAGCATCCGCGTCGGCGGCAGCTTGACCCCTTGCTGCAGGGTTCGGTCAAGGATGGCCTGGCGCAGCGCCATGTATAGCCGGATGCGCAGCTTGTCTGCGGCCGGTTGCTGGTCCAGATATTGCGTCACGACCTCGACGATCAGGCGAAGTTCCATCGATCACCCCTCGATTGGTTCCATCAAAATCCGAAAAATTGGTTCTCATTTTGTCCAATAGTGCCCCTATGATCAACTCGACGGCAACGAAGCAGCCTGCCGACAGGAGGAAGCAAGACATGACGACTATCGCAAGCAGGATTGACGGCGCACCGCACGTGACCTTCCGCAAGGTGCAGAAGACCTATGACGGCGAGAACCTGATCGTGCGCGACCTGAACCTCGACATCCGTCGCGGTGAGTTCCTCACCCTGCTCGGACCGTCGGGTTCGGGCAAGACGACCTGCCTGATGATGCTGGCCGGTTTCGAGACCCCGACCAGCGGCGAGATCCGCCTCGGCGACCGGGTCATCAATACGGTACCGCCGCACAAACGCAACATCGGCATGGTGTTCCAGAACTACGCACTGTTCCCGCACATGACGGTGAGCGAGAACCTGCGCTTCCCGCTCGCCATCCGCAAGCTTCCAGCCGCCGACATCGACAGGAAGGTGGCCCGCGCTCTGGACATGGTCCAGCTCGGCAGCTTCGGCGACCGTTATCCGCAGCAGATGTCGGGCGGCCAGCAGCAGCGCGTGGCGCTGGCCCGCGCGCTGGTTTTCGATCCGGAACTGGTGTTGATGGACGAGCCGCTCGGCGCGCTCGACAAGCAGTTGCGCGAGCACATGCAGATCGAGCTCAAGCACATCCACGAAAAGCTGGGTATCACCATCGTCTTCGTTACGCACGACCAGAGCGAGGCGCTGACCATGTCTGACCGCATTGCGGTGTTCAACCAGGGCATCATTCAGCAGCTCGATGACCCGACCGCACTGTACGAGAAGCCGGCCAACAACTTCGTGGCCAATTTCATCGGCGAGAACAATGCCCTGCCCGGCTACGTCGAGTCGGTCCATGGCGAAACCTGCCAGGTCAAGCTGGACAATGGCGCCCGCGTGCAGGCCAGCCTGGGCAATCCCGTCAAGCGCGGCGACCGCACGATGCTTTCGGTGCGCCCGGAGTGCGTCCAGCTCAACGTGCAGTCGCTGGGCTGCGCCAACCGGCTCGGCGGCTACGTGCGCGAGGTCATCTATCTTGGCGACCACCTGCGCGTGCGCGTCGAGCTGGCCGGACGCAAGGAGATCATCGTCAAGGCCCCCGCGGCCCAGCACAAACACCGTTTCGACATGGGCGATGCGATCCATGTCGGAATCAACCCCGAGCAACTGCGCGCGCTCGATCCGGCGATCGGCGCGCCTGGAGCAGCTGCCTGACCATGCAAAGCCCCTCAACCCCCTGCCAATTTCTTGACCAGGAGTATTCAATGAGCCATACCCTCTCGAAAGCACGCCCGATCGCTGCTGCCCTTGCCGCCATGAGTCTTCTGGCGGGCACGGCCAGCGCCGATGTCACCGTGATCTCTTTCGGCGGCACCAACCAGAAAGCGCAAGCCAAGGCGTTCTATGAGCCCTACGCCAAGGCTGCCGGCAGCAAGGTCGTTCCCGGCGAGTACAACGGCGAACAGGCCAAGATCAAAGCCATGGTCGAGGCCAAGAACGTGTCTTGGGACGTCGTCGAGGTCGAGTCGCCGGAACTCGCGCGCGGCTGCGAGGAAGGCCTGTACGAAAAGCTCGACTACAGCAAGATCGGACCCAAAGCCGATTTCGTCCCCGCCGCGGTGACCGAGTGCGGCATCGGCATCTTCGTGTGGTCGACGATCCTCGCCTACAACTCCGACACGCTGAAAACCGCGCCGACATCCTGGGCCGATTTCTGGGACCTCAAGAAATTCCCCGGCAAGCGCGGCATGAGAAAAGGCGCGAAATTCACGCTGGAGTTCGCGCTGGTCGCCGACGGAGTCAAACCGGAAGAGGTGTACAAGACGCTCGGCACCAAGGCCGGGGTCGAGCGCGCATTCAAGAAACTCGACCAGATCAAGTCGAGCATCCAGTGGTGGGAAGCCGGCGCGCAGCCGCCGCAACTCCTGGCCGCCGGCGACGTGGTGATGACCACCGCCTACAACGGGCGCATCGCCACGGCCCAGAAGGAAGGCAAGACCAACCTGAAGATCGTGTGGACCAACAACATCTACGACTTCGACCTGTGGGGCATCCCGGTCGGAACGCCGAAGAAGGACGAGGCCTACAAGTTCATCGCCTTCGCCAGCAAGCCGGAAAATCAAGCGGTATTCGCAGGCGAGATTCCCTACGGCCCGACCAACCTGAAGGGTACGGCGCTGGTCGACAAGAAGATCGTTCCTGAATTGCCGACCGCCCCGCAGAACATGAAGGGCGCCTTCGCCAGCAACACCCAGTTCTGGGTCGAGCACGGCGAGGATCTGGAACAGCGCTTCAACGCCTGGGCGGCGAAGTAGGGTTGCTGTGCGGTTCTTAACCCCTCCCGGCCTCCCCTTGTCAGGGGAGGAGAGGACTCCTCCGGCGCTTTCGCACCCTCTCCCCCCTGACAAGGGGGGCCAGGGGGTTAGCAGCCGCCGCCGACTCATCAACCACACGCCATGACCCACAGCCATTCCGCCGAGGAGACTGCCATGAGCCAACTGACCGCCACTCTGCCGCAGGGAATGGCCGCCGAAGCGGCCGTCCCGCTGAAGACGCAGCTTCGCCGCGCCGAGCGGATGAAGAAGCTCAAGTACGGCGCGCTGATCGCGCCGCTGGTGGTGTTCCTGCTGTTCACCTTCGTGTGGCCAATCACCGCGCTCTTGAAGCGCAGCGTCGACAACCCCGAAATCGTTGCCGCCTTTCCGGCGACCAGCGGGCTGCTGCGCGCTTGGGATGGACGATCGCTGCCGTCCGATGCCGTCTTCGCCTCGTTCGCCGACGAAATGGGCAAGACCCGCGGCACGCCGGTTTTCGCCAGCGCCGCCAAGCGCCTGAACATGGAATTGCCCGGTTTCCGCACGCTGATGATGAAGACCGCCCGCGCAATGCCGCCCGCCGACGGCCAGACCGCCCGCGAGGCGTTCGTTGCCGCCGACGAGCGCTGGGGCGACATCGCCACCTGGCAATACCTCGGCCGCAACGCCTCGCCCACGACCGCGCGCTACCTGCTCGCCTCTGTCGACCGCAAATACGATGACTTCGGCAAGGTCGTGCGCGCCGACGACGACGAGGCGATCTACGTCGATGTGCTGAAGCGCACCTTCGGCATGTCCGCCGTCGTCACCATCTTCTGCTTGCTGCTCGGCTTCCCGCTGGCCTACCTGATGGCCACGCAGCCGGCGCGCATCGCCAACGTGCTGATGATTTTCGTGCTGCTGCCGTTCTGGACGTCGATCCTGGTGCGCGTCGCGGCCTGGCTGGTGCTGCTGCAGAGCGAAGGGCTGGTCAACCAGGCGCTGCGCGCCGTGGGCCTGATCGAGAAGCCGCTGCAACTCGTCTTCAACAGCACCGGCGTATATATCGCCATGGTGCACATCTTGCTGCCTTTCATGATCCTGCCGATGTACAGCGTCATGAAGGGCATCTCGCCGGCCTACGTGCGCGCCGCCGTATCACTCGGCTGCCCGCCGTTCCAGAGCTTCTGGAAGGTGTACTTCCCGCAGGCGCTGCCGGGCGTCGGCGCCGGGGGACTGCTGGTGTTCATCCTGTGCATGGGCTACTACATCACCCCTGCGCTGCTCGGCAGCCCGAAAGAACAGATGGCCAGCTACTTCGTCGCCTTCTACACCAACCAGACGATCAACTGGGGCATGGCCGCCGCGCTGTCGGCGATCCTCTTCGCCGCCACGCTGGTGCTGTACATGGTCTATTCGCGCCTGGTCGGGCGCCAGGAACTGGCCGCCAAGGCCCGCTGAAAAAGGAAAGCCGACATGATCGCCGCCTACGCCTCCCCGCTCGAACGCGTCTGGTACTACGCCTTCCGCATCTTCTGCGGTCTGGTGCTGGTGTTCCTGATGCTGCCGATCCTAGTCATCGCGCCGCTGTCGTTCAACGCCGACTCCTTCCTGCTCTACCCGATGTCCGGCTTTTCGCTGCAGTGGTACGAGGAATTCTTCACTTCGCCGGCGTGGCGGCAAGCGTTCATGAACAGCTGCATCGTCTCGCCGTTCGCCACGCTGCTCGCCATGGCGCTCGGCACGCCGGCGGCGGTCGGCCTTACCCGCATCGACTTTCCCGGCAAGGCGCTGCTCACCTCGATCCTGATCTCGCCGATGGTCGTGCCGGTGGTCATCGTCGGCGTCGCCACCTACCTCGTGTTCGCGCCGGTCGGCCTGTCGGGCAGCTACGTCGGGCTGATCCTGGTGCACGCCGCGCTCGGCGTGCCCTTCGTCGTCACCACCGTTTCCGCCACGCTGCAGGGCTTCGATTTCAACCTGGTGCGCGCCGCCGCCAGCCTCGGCGCCAACCCGCTGACCGCGTTCTTCAAGGTCACGCTGCCGCTCGTCGCGCCGGGCGTGATTTCCGGCGGCCTGTTCGCCTTCGGCACCTCGTTCGACGAGGTCGTCGTCACCCTCTTCCTCGCCGGCCCGGAGCAGAGCACCCTGCCGCGCCAGATGTTCGCCGGCATCCGCGAGAACATCAGCCCGACCATTGCTGCCGTCGCGACAATTCTTACCGTGCTGTCGACGCTGATGCTGATTACACTGGAATGGCTGCGGCGGCGCGGCGAGCGCATGCGCGGCGCCGGACGCTAGCTTTCCTCTTCAACGATTACCCCTTTGGAGCCGACCATGCTCAATCTCAAGGACACCGGCATTTTCCGCCAGCACTGCTTCATCGACGGCAGATGGCAGGACGCCGATTCTGCGGAAACGATCACCATCCGCAACCCCGCCACCGGCGAGGCGCTGGGCACCGTGCCGAAGATGGGCGCCGCCGAGACGCGCCGCGCCATCGACGCCGCCAATGCGGCCCTGCCCGGCTGGCGGGCGAAGACCGCCGGCGAACGCGCAAGACTGCTGCGCCGCTGGTACGAACTGCTGATAACGCATCAGGACGATCTCGGCCTGCTGATGACCTGCGAACAGGGCAAGCCGCTGGCCGAGGCCAAGGGCGAAATCGCCTATGCCGCGGGCTACCTCGAATGGTTCGCCGAGGAAGGCAAGCGCGCCTACGGCGAGATCGTGCCGCCGAACGTCGCCGACCGGCGCATCCTGGTCACGCGCGAGCCGGTCGGCGTGTGCGCCGCGATCACCCCATGGAACTTCCCGTCCGCGATGATCACGCGCAAGGCCGGCGCCGCGCTCGCCGCGGGCTGCACGATGGTGGTCAAGCCCGCCAGCCAGACGCCGTTCTCGGCGCTGGCGCTCGCCGAACTCGCCGCACGGGCCGGCATGCCGGCGGGCGTGTTCAATGTCGTCACCGGGTCGGCCAAGGCCATCGGCGGCGAAATCTGCGCCAACCCGATCGTACGCAAGCTGTCCTTCACCGGATCGACCGAGATCGGCGCCGAACTGATCGCGCAGTGCGCGCCGACGGTCAAGAAGCTGTCGATGGAACTCGGCGGCAACGCGCCGTTCATCGTCTTCGACGACGCCGATCTGGATGCCGCCGTCGTCGGCGCCATCGCCTCGAAATACCGCAACGCCGGGCAGACCTGCGTGTGCGCCAACCGTCTGCTGGTGCAGGACGGCGTCTATGACGCCTTCGCCGAAAAGCTCGC
>JARKPC010000252.1 GCA_029975435.1 Propionivibrio sp.
TGGTCGCACCCCTGCTTGCCGGCCATTTCCGCCTTGTCCTCGGTCGACACCGTGCCGCTCACCGTTGCTCCGAGCGCCTTGGCCCATTGGCAGGCAATCAATCCGACCCCGCCGGCAGCAGCGTGGATCAGCACCTTGTCCCCGCGCTGCACGGGATAGGTGCGGCGCAACAGGTAAGCCGCGGTCAGTCCCTGCAGCATCATCGCTGCGCCGGTATTGAAGCTCAGACTATCCGGCAGCTTGAGCAGGCGATCCGCCGGCAGGCAGCGCACCTGGCAATAGGCACCGATCGGTCCTCCGGCATAGGCCACGCGATCCCCGGGTTTGAGATCGGTCACGCCGTCGCCAACGGCCTCGACCACTCCGGCGCCTTCCCGCCCGAGCCCCGAAGGCAACGGCAACGGATACAGCCCGCCACGATGATAGGTATCGATGAAATTGAGTCCGACTGCCTCGTGCCGCACGCGCGCCTCTCCGGGTGCCGGGTCGCCCACGGCAACCTCCTCCCAGCGCAGGACTTCAGGACCGCCGGTTTGATGAAAACGGATGGCAAAGGGCATGTTTTTCTCCTGATTGAAATGTAATGAGCGAGTGTACTCTGGGGAAGATCAAAGGGTAATACTCGATGGCAAAATGGGCTGCTTTCCTCCTCACCCCTTCAATAACTTCTCTTCCGCGAGAGCCAATGCTTCGGGAACTCCCAGCAAGACGACAACGTCGCCGACTTCAAAGCGCGTTTCCCCGGACGGTTCTTGCATCCTGACATCTCGCCGGCGGATCGCCGTAACCTCGGCACCGGTAGGCCCGATGGCCAGTTCAGACAGCGTTCGGCCCACGGCATAGGCCCCGTCCACCAGTGAAACCGAACGCAGCCGCGGCTCCTCGCTGTCGCGTTCGTTCTCGTCGAGGTCGCTGTCGCCGTGGAAAAAGCCGCGCAGGGTCCGGTAACGCGCCTCGCGGGTCTGGCGGATGCGCTTGAGCACGCGATTGATCGGCACGCCAGCGTGGATCAGGGCGTGCGACGCCAGCATCATGGCCGACTCCAGCGTTTCCGGAACCACTTCCGCCGCCCCGGCGCGCAGCAGGACATCGAAATCCTTTTCGTCGATCGTGCGCACCACGATCGGCAGCGCCGGTGCCAATTCGCGCACATGCCGCATGATGCGTTCGGCCGCCCGGTTGTCGGCGAAGGAAATGACCAGCACGCTGGCTCGCGTGACTCCGGCGGCAACCAGGGTCTCGCGCCGGGCCGCATCGCCGTAGACCACATTCTCGCCGGCCGCGGCCGCTTCGCTGACCCGATCCGGGTCGAGGTCAAGCGCCAGGAAGGAAACTCCCTCATGGGCCATGAAGCGCGCGAGTTGCTGGCCGTTGCGTCCAAAACCGCAGATCACCGCGTGCTTCTCCGTCCGCATCGCTTTCGCCGCCACCTTGGTCAGTTGCATCGATCGCAGCAGCCATTCGCTCGCCGCGAAGCGCAATACGAGGCGTTCGCTGTAATGCACGATGAACGGCGCCAACAGCAGGGAGAGAACCAGCGCCGCCAGCACCGGCTGCACCACCGGTTGCGGCGCCACGTCAGACTGCCTGATCAGCGCCAGCAGAACGAGTCCGAATTCGCCCCCGGCGCACAGCCACAAACCGCTGCGCATGGCGCCTCCGGGCGTAGCCCCGAACGAACGGGAAGCCCCCAGGACCACGGCGAACTTCACCGTCAGCAGCCCTGCCAACAAGGCCGCCACGAGCGGCAGCTTGCTGAACACCAGCGGGAGGTCGAGCATCATGCCGACGGTCACGAAGAACAAGCCCATCAGCACATCGCGGAACGGCTTGATGTCTTCTTCGACCTGATGCTTGAACTCGGTTTCCGAGATCAGCATGCCGGCGACGAATGCCCCGAGCGCCATCGACAAACCGGCGAGTTCCGTCAGATAGCCCAGACCGAGCGTCACCATCAGGACGTTGAGCACGAACAGCTCGGCAGACTTGCCGCGTGCCACGACGACGAACCATCGGCTCAACACATTCTTGCCGTAATGCAGGACCACCAATAGCAGGGCCGTCGCCTTGAACACGGCAATACCCATCAGCCAGGCCATCGTTTCCGGTGTCTGCGAAAACGAGGGAATGAGGATGAGCAGAGGCACCACGGCCAGATCCTGGAACAGCAATACGCCGATCACCTCACGTCCGTGCGGTGCATCGAGTTCCAGGCGTTCGCCGAGCAGCTTGGTGAGCACCGCCGTAGACGACATGGCCAGCGCTCCGCCGATCGACACTCCGGCCTGCCAGGACAGTCCGGCCAGCATGGCAATGCCGGCCACGGCCAGCAAGGTGGCCAGCACCTGCACTGCGCCCAGCCCGAATACGATGCGCTTCATGGCAAAGAGCTTGGGGAGCGAGAATTCCAGCCCGATCGAGAACATCAGGAAGACGATCCCGAATTCCGCCAGATGCCGGACATCCGCCACGTCGGCCACCAGGTTGAAGGCATGCGGCCCGATCAGCGCGCCGACCAGCAGATAGCCCAGGAGGGGCGGCAGGTTGAGGCGGCGGAAGAGGATGACCGAGACCACCGAGGCACCGAGCAAGGTCAGAATGATCGGAAGTGTCTGCATGGTTTGCTGTCGCGATTGAAATGGCCGCAAAGCCGGGACCAGCGGGGCTTCTGCTATACTTCGCAGAATCATAACCGCTACCCTTCCATGAGCCAAATCCAGCCTTCTTCCAAAGCCCTCGAACTGGGACGCCAAGTCCTGCGCATCGAGGCCGAGGCGGTTCTCGCACTGTGCGACCGGATCAACGGCGCATTCCTGCAGGCGCTATCCCTGATCCTCAACTGCCACGGGCGCGTCATCGTCAGCGGCATCGGCAAGTCAGGCCATATCGGCCGCAAGATCGCCGCCACGCTGGCCAGCACCGGCACGCCGGCATTCTTCGTGCACCCCGCCGAGGCCAGCCACGGCGACCTCGGCATGATCACCGCCGAAGACATCGTGATCGGCATCTCCAACTCGGGCGAGAGCGCCGAACTGTTGAACATCCTTCCCTCGATCAAGCGCCAGGGAGCCAAGCTGATCGCCATGACCGGCAACGAAAAATCGTCGCTATCGCGCGATGCCGACGTGCATCTCGATGCCGGGGTAGCTCAGGAAGCCTGCCCGTTGAATCTGGCGCCTACGGCCAGCACCACCGCCGCACTGGCCCTCGGCGACGCGCTAGCCGTGGCGCTGCTCGACGCGCGCGGCTTCGGCGCCGAGGACTTTGCCCGCTCGCACCCCGGCGGGTCACTGGGACGCCGATTGCTGACCCGGATGCGCGACGTCATGCGCTGCGGCGAGTCGATCCCCACCGTCGCCCCGGAAGCCAGCATCGCCGAAGCGATCCGCGAGATTACCCGCGGCACCATCGGCATGACCGTAGTGATATCCCCGGAACACCGGGTGCTCGGCATCTTCACTGATGGCGACCTGCGCCGCGCGATACTCAAGAACCTTGACCTGCAGAATCTCACCGTCAACGACGTGATGACCCGCAATCCGCGCACCATGGGCCCGGAAAAACTGGCGGCAGAGGCGGTCGAGATGATGGAAAGATACAAGATCAACCAGATCCCGGTCGTCGATGACGACGGCCGCCTGATCGGCGCCCTCAACATGCACGATCTTTTCCAGGCCAAGGCCATCTGATGCGCACCATCGAAGAATGTACCGCCCGCGCCAGCCGCCTCAAGCTGATGGCGTTCGATGTCGACGGCGTGCTCACCGACTGTTCGCTGTTCTTCACCGATGCCGGCACCGAGATCAAGGCCTTCAACGCACGCGACGGCCTGGGCCTGACCATGCTGCAGAAAGCCGGAGTGACGCTGGCCATCATCACTGGCCGGGACGCCGCCTGCGTGACCTGGCGCATGAAGAACTTGGGGATCGAACACGTGTACCAGGGCATCGGACACAAGTTGTCGACCTTTCACGAACTCCTCGCCAAGATAGGCGTCGAGCCGCATGAAGCCGGTTTCATGGGCGACGACATCATCGATCTGCAGGTCATGGCGGCATGCGGTTTCTCCGCCGCCCCGGCCGATTGCCATGACCTCAATCGGCAGCACGCGGATTACGTTGCCGGCAAGCCGGGCGGCCACGGCGCCGTCCGCGAGGTCTGCGAGTTCATCCTGGCGGCGCAGGGCAAGCTCGACAATGCCCTCGCCCATTACCTGCCGGCAAAAGAATGAAGCACTGGGGCAGCGCTCTTTTCCCGCTCAGTATTCTGGCGGCGCTGACACTCCTGACCTTCTGGCTGCGCTACGCCACGGAAATGGCTGAGCCCCGGCGCGACGGGAAGACTCGCCACGACCCGGACTTCATCGTCTCCGACATGGTCCTGCGCAAGCTCGACCAGAACGGCCAACTCAAGTACACGCTGAGATCTCCCGAAGTGCGCCACTATCCGGATGATGACACAACCGACCTGCTGAAGCCGCATCTCGTCCACGAGTACGCCAAGAAACCTCCGGTCACGATCAGCGCCGATCGCGGCCACACCAACAAGGGCGGCGAACAGGTCGACCTGGTGGGCAACGTGCGCATTTACCGGCCTGCGTCGGCAAAGGACGAGGAACTCACGGCCAGCATGGACGAACTCACCGTGTTCCCTGACGACGAGACAGCCTTCACCAAGAGCCCGGTATTGATCACCAAGGGCAAATCCTGGCTGAAAGGCGTCGGCATGCAGGCCAACCAGCAGACGCAAACGTATATTCTCCAATCCCAGGCCGTCGGCCTTCTGGAAAGCAAGCACGCAAGGAAGAAATGACCATGAAGTCGAAGCATCTCTGTGCCGCCGCCTCGATCCTCGTCCTGGCCTTCGCCGCCCATGCGGAAAAGGGGGACCGCGAAAAACCGATCAATCTTGAGGCCGACCGGATCAGCCTGGACGACATCAACAAGGTGCAGATTTTCGAAGGCAATGTGGTAATGACGCAGGGCACGATGCAGATCCGCACCAGCAAGCTGGTCGTGACTCAGGACGCCGATGGCTTCCAGAAAGGTGTCGCCACCGGCGGAGAGAACGGACTGGCGCGCTTCCGGCAAAAGCGCGACGGCAAAGACGAATTTATCGAGGGCGAAGCGGAGCGGATCGTGCATGAGGCGCGCAACGAGAAGACCGAGTTCTTCGTTCGCGCCTGGATCAAGAGCGGGCAGGACGAAGTCAGGGGGAACTACATCTCGTACGATGCCCCGACCGAAAAGTATCTGGTCACCACCGCCGGCGGGACCACCAAGTCGGCCACCGGCGAGCCACAGGCTCGCGTGCGCGCCATCATCCAGCCCAAGGGAAAAGCCGCGCCGGCAGAAGACAAGGCCGAGCCGCTGCCGCTCAAACCCGATCAGACGGTCACGCCGCGCTAGCGAAGCAGACCACTAAATCCTCAGGCCGCTATCGCGCCAGCTCCAGGCGATCCCCCGCCGCTCGACCTCCTGGCGAATTTCCTCCATGGCCTGATCGACGCGCTCCGCCGCTCCTTCAACCCCCAGTTCGAGGTGCCGGCGCTGCCCGTCCGGCCCGATCGAGGGCAGGCTGAAAAGACGCAAATCGGGGTAGGCGGCCACGATGCGTTCCATCAACCCGAGCAAGGCACTTTCGTAGGCATTCGGCCCGGTCAGCAAGAAAGCCTTGTCGACCATCGGTTTCCGGTTGAACAGATGCGCGTAGAACGTATCGAGCACCCACTCGGCCATCGGATGGGCCATCTGCGGGAATCCGGGCAGAAAGTAGTGATCCCGCACGCAAAAACCGGGGATGCGATTGAACGGATTCGGCACGATGGACACGCCGCGCGGGAAAGTGCCGAGCAGCAAGCGCTGCGGCGTGATGTCGTCGGCGAAGCGGGCGCGGATCTCGCGCTCGGCATCGGGATGCAGGACGAGGTCGACGCCCAACGCCTCGGCGGCCGCCTGCCGCGTGTGGTCATCGGGCGTATTGCCGATGCCGCCGAAGCTGAATACCACGTCGCCCGCGGCGAACGTGCGCTTGAGCGTTGCCGCCAGGCGCGGACGTTCGTCGCCCAGGTATTCGACCCATGACAAGCGCAGGCCGCGCGCGGCCAGCAAGCCGGCGATCTTGGCGAAATGCTGGTCAGTACGCTTGCCCGACAGGATTTCATCACCGATGATCAAGGCGCCAAAGTTCATGCTTTACTCCCATATTGAATGCTCACCACGGCCCCTTGCCGCAAACGGCGCAGAGCCTCTAGACAGAAATGGATGTAGACAAGGGCTGCCAGCGACGGCGCGAGCAGGCCGGCGAAGGGCACATGCGCCAGGGCCGCCATGCCGAATCCCAGCGCAAGCAGCGGCATGGCCTTTTGTCGGCGCAACTCACGCCATTCGTCCGGCGTCGCGTGTTCAGCCAATGCATCATAGGCAAAGGTGCGCCGGTTGAGCCAGGCCATCCAGAACAGGGGCAGAAACATGCCGAGACCGGGAATCAGCCACAACGGCAAGGTCACCAGCCAGCCGATGATGAACAGCACGGCCGCCCACACGCTGTTCCATGTCGAGGCCACGACGCTGTCCTTGCCCAGTTTTCCGAGATCGGGGTAGTCGTTCACCGACAGGCAGGCCAGCATCAGCGGCAGGATCAGCACCGCTGTCAGCAGCATCGCAACGAGGTAGCTGGCCGAGAGAATCACCATCCATCCACCCAGCGCAGCCAGCGCCTTGGCCAGCCAGAACGCTCCCCAGTCGGCGAGCCAGCTCATCGGCGGCTGCTCGATGAAACTGGTGATCAGGTAATCGAGAAAAGCGATCGACACGCCCACCATGAACAACACGGCAACCAGCGCCGGCCCCAGAATGTAAAGCCACACCTTGCCCTGCCCCAGCGAGGACACGCTGCGTTTCAATGCCAAAAGAATTTCCGCCATGAGAACTCCCGCATATCGTCCAGAACACGGTTATAGCGCAAAAAGCACCGGCCAACCACCGCGCCCGATGTTTTCATCCTTGGCGCCAGACAAACCTGCGATTTTTCCAGCAACGCGCTTTAGAATTCCGGGACATCCCCGACCACTCAGCCGCCATGTCCGCCATCCTTGTCCTCTATTCAACCGTCGACGGCCATACCTTGAAGATCTGCGAGAGCATCGCGGAATTCATTGAACGGACAGGCCATTCCGTCACGCTGGCCAGGGTTGAGGACGCCGGCACGGTCGACGTGGCGCAATTCGACAAGATCGTCATCGGGGCCAGCATCCGCTACGGCAAGCACAGACCGTCGGTCTTTGAATTTATCGAAGCCAATCTGCCCTTGCTCGACAGCAAGCCGAATGCCTTCTTCACCGTCAATATCGTGGCCCGCAAACCGGAGAAGAACCGCCCCGAGACCAACCCCTATCTACGCAAGTTTCTCCAGAAGACGTCCTGGAA
The DNA here is from genome assembly GCA_029975435.1 of Propionivibrio sp. Classification (GTDB taxonomy): domain Bacteria; phylum Pseudomonadota; class Gammaproteobacteria; order Burkholderiales; family Rhodocyclaceae; genus Propionivibrio. Next base: position 7,428 of record JARKPC010000252.1, read on the forward strand.
GCCGCGCCTTGTCGAGGTTTTCGCCGGGAGACTCGATTACCCGCGCTACCGTCCCCTCGACCGCATGATGATCCGCTTCATCATGCGTCTGACCAACGGACCGACCGATCCGAGTACCGTCGTCGAATTTACCGACTGGCAGCAGGTTGCCCGTTTTGCCCAATCGATCTGCGAAATGTGAGACAGGCGTGGAACAAATCGCCGACGCCCCCAGCAACAGCGCACCTCCGCTGCTTCCGCCCACTGACAACCCCCGGGATCCGTCGTGCTCGCCCTGAAACTTCTGCTGGTCCCAGGCTTCCTGATCCTGATCACG